>JANOJO010000162.1:0-11756 GCA_031418795.1 Bacteroidota bacterium
CTATGTGCCTTATGTGTCTATGTGGTTCAGATACAGCATACGAAAAACTTTACAATCAAATCTATACAGCTTCTGAGAGAATAATAGTGGCTCAATAAAAAGAATTAGCTAAAAGCCTTAATGCAACAGCATAAAAGCAAAGCGAAGATGATTTGGTGAAAAGCAGATAAATTTATTTTAATCTCACCCAACCCGCTTTATCCATCTCAATTTCATTTTCAGCCTGAAGAAAATCAATCACCTTCCAGGCTTTTTCTTTTTTAATATTTCCCAGTGAAAGAATTAATTCTTTTGAAGGCAATGGCTGTGGTTCCAGAATTGCTTTTATCCGGGAAGAAATGGTTGTCAAATCTTCTTTGCTGAGTACAAGTGCTTTTTGCCGCAGGCAATTATCACAGATACCGCATTTATTTATTTCTTCATCTCCAAAATAAAAACCAATCATGCGGCTACGGCAATCAACGGTTTCTTTTACAAAAGAAATAATCTGGCTTACACGGGTTTTAAAATTCTGTTTTCTTTTTTCAAAAGCAGCCATATTAATTGTAAGGTCTTCAGTTTTTATCCGGTGCTGAAGCATAAATATTTGTGGAGTATCTTTTTGAGGTCTGTATTCTATAATGCCGTGTCTGTGCAATTGCTCCAAATCTTTTTTTATATCAGCTACATCTTTCTTCATCAACCTTACCAGTACCAGTTCAGAAATGGAAGCAGGAAAATCAAAAATACCTTCATAGCCACGGAGTAAAGATTTAATGGCAGACTCAAGCTGAGGATTATTTTTTTCAAATTCTTCCAGCGTTTTTCTGTTGGTTGTAAACTGAACTAATGATGGAAGAAAAACCTGTTCATTAAATGAAAGCCAGCCATCCTGCTCCAGTGCTTTTAAGCAATACAAAGTAGTATGGCTTTTTAAAACAAATTTTTTTATAAAATCGTTTAAGTCGAAATCATAAAAAACACTTGCGCCACTGCTGGCTGGTATCTGCAAATAGTTGGCAACAGATTGATAAACGATTCTTATTTCATTCAATGATGGATAACGGATTGTTGCCAATCCTTCTAATTCTGAAATATCTTCATCATCAAACAGAAGTACAGCATAAGCTTTTTTTTCATCTCTGCCGGCACGGCCAGCTTCCTGGTAATAGTTTTCAATACAATCAGGTACATCAGCATGAACAACTGCCCGCACATCCGGTTTATCAATTCCCATTCCAAATGCATTGGTGCAAACAATCACTCTTGTATTATTTTGTATCCATGCTTCCTGTTTTTTATTTCTGTCATCCTGTGTCAGCCCCGCATGATAATAATCAGCAGAGATATTTTGCAACTGCAATAGTTCAGCAATTTCTTTTGTCCGCTTCCTGCTTTTGCAATAAACAATGGCGCCGCCCGGCACCTTCTTCAGCACTTCAGTTATTTTGACAATTTTAGAATCAACTTTAAAAACACTGTAAGAAAGATTTTTTCTTTCAAAAGACTGGCGGAAAATATTCCAACCGTTAGGTGAAATTCCGTTAAGCGGGTTCTTCAATCCCCCCTTTTGGGGGTGGGGGGGCTGTAGTTTTTCACAAATATCATCCTGCACTTCTTTTGTAGCCGATGCAGTAAGTGCAAGCACAGGCACACCCGGCAGTTCTTCTCTTATAGCAGCTATTCGTAAATACGGCGGACGAAAATCATAACCCCATTGTGAAATGCAATGTGCTTCATCCACTGCAATGAGATTTATATTCATGCCCGGCAGCCATTCTTTAAACAAATTTGTTTCTAATCTTTCAGGAGACACATAAAGAAACTTGCAATTGCTATCGCCTGCTACTTTTAAAATATTGATTACTTCTTTCCTCGTCATGCCGGAGTAAATGGCAAATGCAGTTATATTTTTTTTTCGAAGATTCTCCACCTGGTCTTTCATCAAAGCAATCAATGGAGAAATAACAAGGCACAATCCATCATTGGCAAGAGCAGGCACCTGGTAGCAAAGAGACTTACCTCCACCGGTAGGCATTAAAGCAAGTGTATCTTTTCCCTGTAAAACTGAATTGATTATTTCTTCCTGAAATGGGCGGAAGGAATGGAAGCCCCAAACGGTTTTCAATATTTCATTTGGAGTAAACATTCGATTGTACTATACTTTGACAATGATAGATGTTAGTTCTTTAATTTTCTTAAAGTCTTTATCTGCCGTTACTAACAAAAGTTTATGAGTGATTGCTGTTGATGCAATTATTGCATCAGGGATTTTAAGAGTGTATTTTTGTTTTATACTTATGGCAGTTTCCCTTATAGCATAGTTGAGCGGATAGTTGAAAACATTATCTATAAAACCCTGTCTTTGCATTTGTGTTTTCTCATCAATATCTTTTACTCCCAAAAGTTCAATTATTGAAATATCAGATAATGCAAGTTCGTAGTTCAAATAAGATTCAACTGATTTCAGTCCCTTGATGATGTAAAGGACAATGTTTGTGTCAATTAGAATCAATTCCATTCTTTTCTGATTTTCTTTTGAAAGGTCAAACCATCTGTTTCGTTTTTATTAGAACCAAAAAGTTTTGCAATGTTTCCCTTACCTCTCTTTTTTTTAATAGAGACCTGAAGTTTTTTTATAGCATCAGCCACTTGTTTTTTTGTGGCGTTTTTTGGTAATTCAATTATCATACAATATCTGTTTTTCACAATTTACGAAAATCATACAACTCTTTTTACAAACAACCTCACCGAATTTATCGCCAGCACCACATCACTCATCCCCATAACCAATGCACCAAATGTTGGAGTTAAAAATCCAAACGCTGCAACAGGAATAGCCACAATATTATAAGCAAATGCCCAGAACAAATTTTCTTTTATGGTGATGTATGTATGCTTGCCTAATCCCAGAGCCATGGGCAATTTTTTTATTCCGTGATTCATCAGTACTACCTGTGCACTCTGCATGGCAATCTGAGAAGCATCACTCATGGAAATACCAACCGTTGCTTTTGCCAGTGCGGGTGCATCATTAATACCATCACCCACCATTGCTGTGGGTAGTTTTTCATTCAGATCAGAAATTATTTGTAGTTTTTGTTCCGGTGTTTTTTCTGCTATCACTTCATCAATGCCGAGTTGTGCGGCCAATACTTTACATTTTGCCAAACGGTCACCACTTAACAAAATCGTATTTATGTTTTTGCGGTGGAGATAATCAATGACTGATTTTGCTTCGGGCCTTATTTCATCATGCACATCAATCCATCCAAGCAGTGCATTATTTTTTAAAATATAAATATTATGTGTATCATCTTTTGTAAAATTTTCTGCTGCTTTAAATGAACCTGCGAAAAAATTATTTCCTTCCTTGTCCTCCGCTTTCATACCAAGCCCTTTTACTTCTTCAATTTTATTCCAGCGTATTTCATCTTTTGTTTTCCATTCGTCAGTTAAACATTTTGCAATCGGGTGATTGGAATATTTTTCTAATGAATAAGTAATTCTTTTAAACTCTTCTTCCTTTACGTTGCCAATTGCTAATTGCCAGTTGCCAATTGTAAATTTTCCTGTTGTCAGCGTTCCCGTTTTATCAAACACTACTTGTTTTATTGTTCTGAACATTTCAAGACTTGTAGCATTACGAAAAAGAATTCCATTTTTTGCTGCACGGCCTAGTCCTACCGCTATAGCAGCAGGAGTTGCTAATCCCATTGCACATGGACATGCTATTACTAATATTGCGATGCTTCTCATTAATGCTTTGGTGAAATTGTCGAAGTAAATCCAGTTACCAATTAAAGCAACGACTGCTATACCTATAACAACCGGAACAAATATGGCGCTTATTTTATCTGCTAATTGTTGCACCGGGGGTTTTTCTCCCTGCGCCTGTTTTACCATGTTTAGTATACCTGCCAGCACTGTGTCATCACCAACAGCAGTTACCTGTGCCTTTACTGTTCCGTCAGTTATTAAACTGCCGCCGATCAATTTATCTTTTGCATATTTATGAACCGGGTTACTTTCACCAGTGATGATGGCTTCATTGATATGAGCATCTCCCCAGAGAATTTTACAATCAATAGGAACCTGCTCACCGTTTTTTATAAGAATAAGATCACCAACACGCAACTGCGTATTTTCTACAGGAAAAATCTGTTCGTTGTGCTGATCATCAAATGCAATCATATTCGCCATTACCTTTTGCGACTTCGCCAGCTTCTTCAATTCTCTTTGTGTGGATTGGATGGATGCATTTTCCAGATAATTGCCAAAGAAAACAAGGGTAATGATGGTGGCAGCGGTTTCATAAAACAAATAATCTTCTGCCTGCCCGATCAATGTGCCATATAAACTATATACAAAAGCAGCAGTTGCGCCAATAGCAATCAGCACATTCATATTTGGCAAGCCATTGCGTAAACTCTTCCATGCACTTTTGCCAAAAAAACTCATACCAACGAGATAAACAGGAATAGTTAATGATAATTGTATCCACGGATTCATTAACCAATGTATATGCACACCCGGTATCATGTGTAACATGAGTACAAGTGTAAATGGAAGGCAGAAAAGAAAACGATGGTGATGTGTAGAAAGGAAAGGTTGCTTGTTACTTCTTGCTTGTTCCTGGTTAGCCACACTATATCCAAGATCTTTTATTCCTTTGGATAGTTTTTCTACAGTTGCTTCGCCATTTATTTTAAAACTTACATCACCATTTGCAAAATTTACTTTCACATCCTTCATTCCTTTTTTCTCTAAATATTTATGAATAGTGATAGCACAGTTGCTGCAATCCATTCCTTCTACTTTCCATTGTATGTTTTCCATAAAATTTAATCCTTTCAATTTTTAAACTGTTCCAAAGTCCCCTTTAGGGGATTTAGGGGTTGTTGCAATTACTGTTGCAAAAATACGGCTAATAAAAGCGACCACCATTTTACGTTCAATTTATCTTCTACACCTTGTTGCAAATACAGCCAATATCTTTGCTGCTGTGCAAATAGAATTTTCTCTAAATAAAATAAATCAGGCTGCGGAAAAATTCTGGACAGCCATTGGGGATAAAAAAGTGATTGCATTCCATGGAGAGATGGGAACTGGCAAAACCACTTTTATTCATGCACTTTGTGATGTGAAAGGAGTAAAGGATGTGGTAGGCAGTCCCACATTTTCTATTGTCAACGAATATATTTTTTCTGAAAACGACCAGTCAAATAAAATTTTTCATATTGATCTTTACCGGTTGAAAAATGAAAAGGAAGCTATTCAAACCGGCGTGGAAGATTGCCTGTACAGCAATCATATTTGTTTTGTGGAATGGCCCGAAAAAGCTCCTTCAATTTTTCCTGAACATACAACTCATGTTTATATAGAACTTGTTGATGATAATAACAGGTGCCTGAAAATCTATAATATTTAATTACTTTTGGATTATACGGGGAGGCACATTTTTAATGCCCCGCAACCCGTAACTTTTAACCCGCAATTTTTTCATGAGCCAGCAAAGACCAAAAATCAGCACTTCCTTCAGCTACGAAACTTTAGAAGAAACATTGGATATAAAACCAAAAGTTTCCAAACTGCATATTGGTATCCCCAAAGAAATTGCTTTTCAGGAAAACAGGATTGCACTTACACCCGATGCAGTAAGTGTGCTGGTAAGTAATGGACATGAAGTGGTGATAGAACATAATGCAGGCGAAGCTGCACATTTTCGTGATAAAGATTATAGCGAAGCCGGTGCAAAGATTGTTTATGAAAGGGCAGAAGTTTTTAATGCACCAATACTGGTAAAAAGTGCGCCGGTAATTGATGAAGATATTCCGCTGCTGCAACTGAACCAGGTTATTATTTCTCCCATTCATCTTTCTGTATTGAAAGCAGAACTGCTGCAAAAGATGATGGACAAAAGAATCACGGCTATTTCTTTTGAAAATTTAAGAGACGACAGCGGTACTTATCCAATCGTTCATAGTATGAGTGAGCTTGCAGGCAGCGCAGTTATGCTAATTGCTGCGCAGTATTTAGGATCAGCTAATCATGGCAAAGGTGTTTTGCTGGGTGGTATATCCGGCATTGCACCAACAAAAGTTATTATTCTTGGCGCCGGCATTGTTGGTGAGTATGCAGCCAGAGCGGCATTGGCATTGGGAGCATCGGTAAAAGTTTTTGATAATAATGTGTATCGGTTAAAACGATTACAAAATAATATTGGCCAGCGGTTGTGGACATCGGTTATTGAACCAAGAATGTTATCGAAACAATTAAAGACATGTGAAGTAGCCGTGGGTGCTATACGGAGTGAAACCGGCAGAACACCCATGGTAGTATCAGAAGAAATGGTAAGCAATATGCGGCCGGGTTCTGTAATCATTGACGTGAGCATTGACCGCGGCGGTTGTTTTGAGACATCAGAAATTACCAGCCATGAACATCCTGTTTTTTTAAAATACGGAGTCATTCATTATTGTGTGCCCAATATTCCATCGGGTTTTGCAAGAACAGCATCACAGGCTATCAGCAATGTATTGATGCCGCTTTTAATGGAAGCAGGTGATGAAGGTGGTTTTGAAAAATTAGTCTGGCATCATATTCATCTTCGCGGTGGTATTTATCTTTTCAAAGGCTCTCTCACTAATTTTTATTTAAGTCAAAGATTTGATTTAAAATATACTGATTTGAATTTGCTGATTGCAAGCCAGCGGTAACATGTGTCTGACCGTCCCGGTCTGACACTTAAAGAAAATGTTTTTGCTCTGAAACAAATTGTCTGTATTTTAGTTTTCTCCCCCTAAGAAGCTAATATAATTCTGCCCGCCATTTTTTAAAAAATTTAAACAATCAACCAACATGAAAAAAATTTTGATCATCATGGCAGGCCTTTTTGTGCTTGCCTGTAACGACGAAAAAGGCACAGAAGCAGAAAAGACGGTTACACACAGCGACCTTGTAGCTGAAAACCTGAAAGGTGATATTTCTTCCGTTGAAGAAACACCGTATAAAACTGACAGCACCGGCAAAATCGGGGATATGGATTCCTGCTGCGTTTCAGTTTCTGAATATGATGAAGATGGGAATAACACTAAATCAGTTTCTAAAGACAGTAAAGGAACTCTATCAAGTGAATCAGTATTAACCCGGCATCCTAATGGATTATTTAAGTCTGTTAATAATACTGCAAAAGGAAAAAATACAGGTGGCTTTGATACGAAGATTGATGATAAAGGAAATTATACATGGGCCGGTGAGATTGATTCAAATGGCAATGGAGGTATGTATTATACAAATATTACCCAAAATGCAGACGGTGAAGTTACCGGTTGGAAACAATATGATAAGGACAGTGTTTTCAGAGGTGAAGGGGAAGCTAAATATGATAAACACTTACAATTAAGCTTTACGTTTAAGGACAGCGTCGGTGTAGTTAAAAACTCCAGTTCCAGTAAGTATAATGATAAAGGAGAGCAGTTAGAATCTTCCAATACAAATGTTGGTAAAGATTCGACCACAACTACTGTAACAAAATACACTTATGAATCTCATGACGAAATGGGAAACTGGACCCAGCGTACAACCTGGAATGATAAAGGAAAGGCAACAAAAATTTCAAAGAGAACGTTTACTTACCGGAAGGAAGAAGCCAAAAAATAAGTTTATTTCCAGTTCATAATATTAATTTTCTCTGTACAAAACTCATATTCATGGTGGTCGTTTGAACTAACGATCACCATTCTTTTTTTACAATAGTCGTTGATCAGTTGATTGTAAAGTGTAACTCCTGCTGCATCAAAATTTGTACAAGGCTCATCCAGCAATACAACAGGCACATCAGAAAAAATAGCCTGTGCCAGTTTTACCCGTTGCTTCATACCGCTGGAGAAATTGCGGATTTGTTTGTTAATAGCATCACTCAATGCAAGTATGTAAACAATTTTATCCGGAGTAATTGATGGAAGAAATGGTTTAAACTGCTGGTGAAATTCTAAAAACTCAATCAGTGTCATTTCCTCCACAAGTTCTAAATACGGAGCACAGATGGAAATATGTTTATAGGCTTCTTCAATTGAACTTTGAGCATTGAGCCCGCCCGGATGACCCGGTCGGACGGGCATTGAATATTGAACATTTCCATCGTTCAATTGCATCGCTCCACTCAACACCTGCAACAAAGTACTCTTCCCCGATCCATTCGGCCCAATAATAGCATAAGATTGTCCCGCTGAAAATTCGTATGTAAGATGGCGAAAGATCCAGTCGCGGTTGAAGCGTTTGCCTGCATCAGTCAGCGATATCGTCATCCACACTGTTTTTGGTGAAGCGTTTAATGATACCACGGTTCGATTCGCGGATAAAAGTTACTATCTCATCCCGTTCATCAGTTGCATCAAATTCTTCTTCAAGGTATGCAATGGCCTGTGTAGTGTTCAGCCCTTTATTATAAATGCACCTGTATATTTCAAGAATATGATTTATTTTTTCCACACCAAAGCCTCTTCTTTTTAACCCAATAGAATTTACACCTGCATAAGAAAGCGGCGTTCTTGCTGCTTTAATATATGGCGGCACATCTTTACCAACCAATGAACCACCGCTGAGAAATGAATGTTGCCCGATGCGGACAAACTGATGCACCGCAGTCATACCGCCAAGTATTGCCCAGTCGCCGATAGTAACATGACCTGCTACCTGTGTGTTATTACTCATGATGCAGTTGTTGCCAACAAAACAGTCATGTGCAAAATGGCAATAAGCCATGATAAGGCAGTTTTTTCCAATTACTGTTTTTTCCCTGTCCACCGTACCGCGGTTAATGGTAACAAATTCACGGATGGTCGTGTTATCGCCAATTACTACTTGGGAATATTCGCCCTGAAATTTTAAATCCTGTGGGATGGCGGCAATTACAGCTCCGGGAAATATGCGGCAGTTCTTTCCAATTCTCGCCCCTTCCATAATCGTTACATTACTTCCAATCCATGTGCCATCACCAATTTCCACATCCTGGTGAATAACGGAAAAAGGATCCACTTTTACATTGGTTGCCAGCCGGGCATTAGGGTGAATATAAGTATGGGGATGAATCATTTAAGTTGATGTCCTTTTTTGAGACCGGGCAAAGGTAATTTTTAATAGCAAACAGAGATTTTTTTTTAGCAGCCCCATTTTTGTCATCATTCAGTCCACCTCTTGATTTATGTTAAGGCAAGTCCGGAATTCTGTTGTAAATTTGTTGCCTCAATGCATACACCTCCCGATATATTAACTCTTGCTTACCGGCAATCAATGTTGCAGGATGAGTTTGTTCTTTTACATGAACGTGAAAGACAGATTCCGGGCACTGTTCAATATACCATTAAGCGATACCACCAGGCTGGTAAATGGAATATGGAAGATATGGGCATGTTAGTTTATCATTATGAAAAGGCTGATACAAAGAAAAATTATCTGGAACTGAAATTCTGTGTTTCAGGAAATGTGTATTGCCGCCAGAAAGATATTGAGTGTGATATGTGCAAATACAGCGCATCAAAAACCTGTGTGGAAAGAGTGGAAAGTGTGGATGTGATGAGTTTTCGTTTTTCACCGGCGCACCTCAGCCAGTTTGTAAAACCAAGAAAAGGAAATGAAATACTTTCAGATGATGTGATGAATTTTACACATCGTTCTTCTTTTACAAAAATTTTACCTCTTTGCGGTAAAACAAGAATTGTACTTGAAGGAGTTTTGAATCATACTTATACTGAGAGCCTGGAAAATATTTACATCAATGCACAAACCCAGATGTTATTATTATATAGTTTGGATTGTATGCTTGGTGAAAAAGAAATTGATGTCATCAACTGCAAGTTTTTGGCAAATGAAGCTGACCGGGAAAAAATTATTAAGTCAAGAGAAATACTGATACAGCATATTGGTGAGCCTATCACCATTAAAGAACTCAGCCGCAAAGTGGCTATTAATGAATGTTACCTGAAAAAAGGATTTAAAGAAATGTTTGGCACCACCATCTTTGATTTTTACCAAAGCCAGAGAATGGAACATGCCAGGTATTTGCTTTATGAAAAAGGATTGAGTGTTACCGAAGTTTCTATGTTACTGGGCTATTCTTCTATTTCCCATTTTTCCACTGCGTTTAAAAAACATACGGGGCTGAAGCCTTGTGAATTGTTGTTGCGATAATTTTCCAATAATTATTTAGTTAATCAGCTTTCGTTATATATTTTTACATAAGTGAAATTTATTTCCTGCATATTATCACTTTACCTGCTGGCACTTACTATAGTTCCCTGCTGTTCATTTGATAATTGTCCTGAAGATAAAACTACAACTGAACAAGCAGCAAATCACGAAAGCGGAGATGATGATGGCTGCGGTGCTTGTTCGCCTTTCTTTAACTGCGAAGGCTGCATCAGCGTTTCATATGTAAGTGAACAGATAACATTTGCCCCGCATATTATTTTCTCTGGTAGTATTACTTATACAAATTTAGTCCAGTCAATTCTTTCTTACGATTTTCACTCCATCTGGCAACCTCCGCAATTAGCCTGACCTTTTTTTATTCTTATTGATTGCATAATCCGAACCGGGTTAGCAATATTATTTATTCACTATTACTAAGTTTAAATTATGCTAAGCAGAATTATTCATTTCAGTATAAAAAATAAACTCATTATCGGGGTAATGACAATTGCACTCATCATCTGGGGTTTTTGGAGTGCTTCAAAATTACCCCTTGATGCCTTGCCCGATGTAACAAACAACCAGGTGCAAATAATTACCGTGGCTCCCACACTGGCGGCGCAGGAAGTGGAACAGTTTATTACTTACCCGGTAGAAAAATCATTGGCTAATATTCAGGGCCTCGAAGAGATGCGTTCGTTTTCACGTTTTGGATTAAGTGTGATTACCGTTGTGTTCAAAGAAAATATGAATGTGTATTTCGCCAGGCAGTTAATTTCAGAAAAACTAAAAGAAGCCGAAGAACAGATACCTGCCGGTGTGGGTAAACCGGAAATGGCGCCTGTAACCACCGGGCTCGGCGAAATTTACCAATATGTTATTCATCCAAAAAAAGGAAGCGAGCAAAAATATTCTGCCATGGATTTACGCACCATGCAGGATTGGATTGTTGCCCGGCAGTTGGCAGGTATTCCCGGTGTGGCAGAGGTAACTGCATTTGGCGGCATCAGCAAGCAATATGAAGTAGCAGTAAACCCAGACAGGTTAAAAGGTATGAATGTAACCATTCCAGAAATTTTTACAGCACTCGAAAGAAATAATGAAAACACCGGCGGAGCATATATTGACAGAAAGCCCAATGCATATTTCATTCGTGGTGTGGGGTTAGTAAAAACATTTGCCGATATAGAAAACATAGTTATTAAACAGCAGAGTGGTATTCCCATTTTAATAAGAGATGTGGCAACAGTTCAATTCGGTTCTCCTCCACGATATGGTGCATTAACTTATAATGGAGAAAAAGAAGTAGTAGGTGGTATTGTATTGATGATGAAAGGAGCTAACAGTGCATCAGTAGCAGGGTTGGTAAAAGAAAGAATGAAGACCGTGCAAAAATCATTACCGGAAGATATAATCATAGAACCTTTTTTAGACCGGACTGATTTAATTAACCGTGCAATTAGAACTGTTGAAATAAATCTAATCGAAGGGGCATTGATTGTAATATTAGTACTGGTGTTGTTCCTGGGAAATCTTCGTGCCGGTTTAATCGTTGCATCAGCCATTCCCTTATCATTATTATTTGC
>JANOJO010000163.1:0-2522 GCA_031418795.1 Bacteroidota bacterium
GTTCGCTTGCTTCTTTGTGCGGATTGGAAACAGCTATTCATAATAAAGTTGCAGCGGCAATTGAAATATCTGTAAGAAAAATCATGCTGATGCAGGCCATGAGTTTTTTCATTGGCCTGCATCAGCATGATTTTTCTTACAGATATTTCAATAGCCGCTGCAACTTTATTATGAATAGCTGTTTCCAATCCGCACAAAGAAGCAAGCGAACCACTTATTCTTGCATCACCTGTTTTTTCATTTACAGAAAACAATGCACCCTTTGCCGGGCTGCCATCATAACTGCCCGAATAATAATCTTTCAAAAATTTTCTGTGCTCATAAGAATTGTAACCGGCATTAGTAATCATATAATCATCATAGCCCAATCCAATATCATCATGACAGCGGGTATAAGTTATCCAGGAGGTATCATAAGGTTTTTTCAATAAAATATGCTGCGCTGCCATCATCACTTTTGTATCGCCGGTGGCCAATGCATCCCACTGCAAAGCCATTTGCGTAGCATTGTATGCAAAATCACATTCTTTTGCTTCTTTATCTCCAGTGCCAAAATATTTCATGATTTCATCGGGAGATACAATGGCTTCGCCCAGCAAGGCCATACCCGGAGCGGCTACATGCACACAAAGTTTTATCAGTTGCAGCAGTGTATGTGCCTGTGGCAAATTCTGACAGCCGGTTCCTTTTTCTTTCCAGATAAATGCCGGCGCATCAATGCGCAGAACATCCACTCCAAGATTTGCATAAAAGAAAATGTTCTCCAGCATTTCTGCAAACACCTGCGGATTGGTATAATTTAAATCCCACTGGTAATTATGAAAAACAGACATTACCCATTTCTCACATTCATTTATATATGTAAAATTTCCCGGCGCTGCTTCCGGAAAAATTTCCGGCATTGATTTTTCATATTCATCAGGAACAGTTCTGTCATCAAAAAAATAAAAATAATCCTGGTAATGTTTGTTGCCCTGTTTTGCAAGCACCGCCCATTCATGCTGGTCTGATGTATGGTTTAAAACAATATCCAGCATCAGGTACATATTGCGTTTACGCATTTCATCTTCTAACTCTTTTATATCTTCAAGCCTACCGAAACGTTTATCCACTTTTCTAAAATTGGAAACAGCATATCCGCCATCACTTGCACCTTCAGGGCTTTCAAATACCGGCATCAGGTGAAGAAAGTTGACACCAAGTTTTTCAAAATAATCTAATTTGTTTTTCAGTGCAGGCAATGAACCGCAGAAACGATCAACATACAAACTCATACCACAAAGCTGGTTACTAAGAAACCAATGTTCGGGTTCGCTTTTAAGTTTTTCCAAATCCCGCTGGCGAAACTGTGTATTACGCTGCGCAAAAGAATTTTCAATTGTTTCCAGTAAGCGGTTGAATCCATCAATGCTTTTAGGATGATACGCATAAATTTTATTATACAAATTGCTAATTTCGCCCAGAGAAGACTGGAATCTTTCTTTGTATTGCCTGATAAAAGAGGGTGTGTTTATTTCTGTTGGTTGTTGTTCGTCAGTAATCATTGCTCAATCAAATATTTCTTTGTTCAGATGTTTGAATGCCTCCATGGCGCCCATGTACTCACATGTTCTGGCGCCAGCTTTATTGGCGTTAAAAATTATTTTTAGCCAATCATTTTCTTCCAGTTCATCAAACATGGTCACACCGGGACGGTCTGACCATGTTTGCAATTGGTATAAAACAGCGCCAACAAATGCATCTCCGGCACCAGTTGTGTCTGCCGGTTTTATTTCTATACTCGGTACCAATCCTGTTTTTCCCTTTTTGCCCAGCAGCGTTCCTTCTTTGCCGAGTGTGATGGCAAACACAGCATTTGTTTTTTGTAAAAAATCTGCGGCAGCATCTTTTACTGTTTGCCTGCCGGTAAGCATCAAGGCTTCTTCATCACTTACTTTAAAAAAATGACAATGGTTTAAAAAATTCCAGCTTTGGTCAATAAAGGATTGCTTATCGTTTTGAAACAACAGGCTTCTGTAATTGGGGTCGAAGCTGATAAAGATTTCCTGCTGCAAAGATTTTTGTAAAAGACTTTGATATGCTGCCTGTAACGGCCCCGGTAAAA
This sequence comes from Bacteroidota bacterium, assembly GCA_031418795.1. Lineage (GTDB taxonomy): Bacteria > Bacteroidota > Bacteroidia > Chitinophagales > Chitinophagaceae > VBAS01. Next base: position 2,105 of record JANOJO010000163.1, read on the forward strand.
AACCAGTGGCAGATCCAAAATGAACAATGGAAAATTCATCCAGGTTAATTGCATCCACTTCATCGCGGGTGAGCTGGTCATCTGCACCGCGGTTAAAATAAAAATCCCTTTCGCCATTTTCCATCAGGGAAACAAATGCGAATGTGGTAAAATGTTTTTCGTCCCGCAGCATCCATTTTGTGCTTACACCAAATGATTGCATCACTTCTATTAAATGTTTTCCGAAAGGATCAACACCAACTTTAGCTGCTAACTCCACTTTGCCACCCAATGCAGCAATAGCTGCGGCAACATTAGTGGGTGCACCGCCGGGTTTTTTTAAAAAATTTTCTCCCGCTGATAATGGTTGGCCTTTATCAGTGCAAATCATATCTATCAATGCTTCACCTATGCAAAGTATTTTTTTCATTGTTTAATG
>JANOJO010000164.1:0-3372 GCA_031418795.1 Bacteroidota bacterium
TTTAATGAAATCACCGATGTATAAATAATCAACTCTGAAATCCTGGCCCCACGATGAAAAGCAGTGAGCTTCATCAACATAGTTAAGGTTTGTCGGCAGTGTAATTGCTGTCATAGGTTTGAGTCGTCAGCCGTGTCCCCCCAATATGAGTACTGTCGCCAATAGGCTTGCTGGTAAACTCTAATTTATGCTATAAGATGCAACAAGCAATAATAATTAGACTTGAACTAACCGTGCCACGGTTCTAAACCGTGGCACGGATCTAACAACATGACTTCACCACCTCGCCACAATCTTAAAATTAACCAACCGTGGTGTTAAACGATTAGGCATGGTAAAAACATTATTCGCAAAATCTTTTATCAGCAGGTAAGAAATTGTATTAGCACGGTCAATAAGATTAAACACTTCAAGGCTGGCCCATATATTTTCAAAGTTGCGGAAAGGAGAGTGACTGCGGCGGTTGCTGCGGTCTGCATCTAATAACAATGCACTGAAACCAATATCAATCCGCATATAGGGTTCTATAATTGCAGCATTACGGTACTTCACACTGCCGGGAATATTATAAGGAAGATTGGTGCCGTAAATAAGATTCAGGTAAACTTTAAAATTTTTATTGGTAGCGAGATAGTCCTGGAAAAACATACCAAAGGTTATCAGCCTGTCTGTTGGCCTGCGCAGCCAGCCGCCTTCTACGGTTGCACTGTCTGTTGGCTGATTCAATGAATCAACTTTATATGTTTTATAAAAATCTCCTTTGATATCTTCTTTTGTTTTCATCAGCCCGATGCTGATCCAGCTTTCAGCATCTTTCACTACTTCGCCAAACAATCTTGCTTCTACACCATACGCATAAGCTTTCGCATTGTTTTCACCAACATAGCGGATGCGTACATTGTCAATATCGTAAGGCACTACATCAGAAAGTTTTTTATAATATGCTTCTGCTGTCAGCCGCATGGGTTTGTTGGCTGATTTAAAATTATAATCAAAGCCGCCAACCAACTGCCAGCTTTTTTGTGCTTTCAAATTTGTATTCACCGTGCCATCGTATCTTCTTAGCTCACGGTAAAAAGGTGGTTGATGGTACGCTCCTGCTGCTGCTCGAAAAATGATGTCTTTATTCCAATTGGGTTTCCAGCTTGCCCCGATTCTCGGGGAAATAAGAAATTCTTTGTTCAAGGAATTATAATTGTAACGAACACCTGCCTGCAGTGTAAATGAATTCAGCGAATCGCCAAACATGATATTGTCCTGCACAAAACCAGAAATTTTATTGATGTCAAGCGATGCAGTTGACTTGATCACTTTATTTAATTGCAGCAGATTGGGAGTGTATGGCAACGAGTAACCGGCAGAATCCTGGTATTCCCATTCATTCAGTTTATCAGCAATAGAAGTTTTATCATAACTCAATCCCCATTGAATTACATTTTTGCCTTTATCAAGTGTGCCTTTCAGCGCAACGTTCCAGTTTTCAATATTCAGTTTGTTTCTTGCAAAATTTTGAAACACACCTGCGCCAAGCGGATTTACAATAAGGCCATAACTTGGTTTTGCTTTATCAAAATCCCTTTCACCAAAAAGATATGCCCCTGCGATATCAATATTTTCTCTTTCATCATTTTCAAATCTTGATACCATCCATTTCATTTTCAATTTTTTTGTTGGCTGGTATGTGGCGGCAAACCCAAGCATATTTGTTTGGTACTGATCTTTTTCCTGACCCTCAAAAAAAATATCTAAGCCAAGCACAGCGCTGAAGAAAGGAGAGAACACGGCTGAAGTGAGCTGGCTGTATTGGGGAACAAGTGTAAATTTTGTTTGTGAAAAATTTCCCAAAAACTCTGCCTGCCATTTATCATTAAACTGGTAATTGATGGATGCCTGCAGATCAGAAGATGAAGGCGTATAATTGCCTTGCGTTTCCTGCCGGCTCAGTAAATTTCTGTTGCTGCGGTTGCGAACACCGATAAGATAACTGAGTTTATTATTATCGGATACTCCTTCAAGATGAAAGCCCTGTTCAAGAATACTTATATAAGCAGAGCCACCAAAACGTTTGGGCTTCTTGTATTGAATGTCCAGTACACTGCTCATCTTATCTCCATATTTCGATTGAAAACCGCCATTGTAAAAATTAATATTGCGAACCATTTCAGGATTTATAAAACTCAACCCTTCCTGCTGACCGTTTCTTACGAGGTACGGACGGAAAATTTCAAAATCATTTACATAAATTAAATTTTCATCATAACTGCCACCACGAACTGAGTATTGAGATGTTAATTCATTGTTTGATCCCACAAATATTTTTATCAGGCTTTCCACGCCCATCACCGGAGTTGGCAGGTTAATAACAGATTTTGGATTGGGACGAATTAATCCCGCTTCTGTTCTGTCACGTTGATCCGTTATTACAACTTCCTGCAAAGTCTTACTTCCTCTTTCCATCCTGATGATCAGCTGCTCTTCTTCATTTTCACTAAGCAGAAAATTTCTTTGTTCAGTTTTATAGCCTGTGTAACTGAAAACAATGGCAAATGCCCTGTCTGCATTTACTTTTAATCTGAATACACCGGAATCGTTTGTTATAATTCCTTTTTGCTGGCCAAGGATTAGTACAGAAACATTGGAAAGCGGGTTTTCATTTTCATCCAGCACTTTACCGGAAACAAATGCAGGTTTTTTTTGAGATAAAGCAATGCTGCATGCAAGCAGAAGTATGCAGGATAAGAAAAGCTTTGGATGGTTCATTCCTAAGAAGCGGATTTGAAGACAATATTACTCATTTAAATCTGCATTGCATATTGCGGGTAAATTATAAATTTTTTAAACAACGCAATTGCCTTTTTTTGTAAAACAGGGACACAACATATGAATTTTTATTAATTACCAATACTGCAATATATTTATGAAATTTTAGAACCTTGTTAACAGAGATTTTAAATTTAAACTCTAACAAATGCGGTATTATTCTATCAATTTCTTCTTATTCATTGCAACGATTATTTCATCCTGCAGCAAAGGAGGAAACACCGGGGGTAGTAAGCCACCTGAAAACCTTTCTATTACTGCAGTTGTAAATCCGGATAACAGCGGCAATGTTTCCTTTACAGCAACTGCAATCAATGCGGTTTCTTTTGAGTACGATTTTGGTAACGGCATAGGACAAACAACTGCATCCGGTACGGTTACTTATAAATACCAGACCTCAGGCACCTATACAGTAAATGTAATAGCAAAGAGTGCTGGCGGACAAACGATATCAAAATCTATTAGTGTTACGGTTACAGTTGTGCTTGCATTGGTATGGTCAGATGAATTTAATACACCGGGCTCTCCGGATGCTTCAAAATGGGGTTATGA
>JANOJO010000165.1:0-3549 GCA_031418795.1 Bacteroidota bacterium
GGAGCACAGATTCTACGTCATCTTGAAATAAATAAATTAAAACTGATAAGCAACAATCCTAAAAAAAGAGTGGGGCTTATTGGTTACGGACTTGAAATTGTAGAAAATATTCCATTAGAGATTTCTCCAAATCCTCATAATGAAAAATATTTACAGACCAAGCGGGATAAACTGGGGCATGAAATACTGGAAGAAGAGTAATGGGCAACTGACAATGGGCAATAGGCAATGGGCAATTTGCATCAGGTTTTCCGCATCGTACTTCATACTTGTTAGTCCCCTTCCTTTCTTTCCTCCGTCTTCAGTTCAGGCATTTTCATTTTTTTCTTTCTAAAAAAATCACTCAGTTTATTAAACTCTTTGCGGTATGCAAGGCTGGTTCCATATCGTCTTGATTTATTATTGCCGGCAGTAGATGTTCCGGAAAGTACATCCACATTTTCTTTATAAAAAATAGTAGCCCGTATGGTGCCGCTTTTATTTATTAAAAACTCTGTAGTAAAATTTGTAAGCAAATCTGATTTTAATTGGGTGGATGATTGAAACGGCACATCATAGCTTCCTTCGAAAGATAAAACAACCCTGTTGTTAAAAAGAGATTTGCCAACAGCCACGTTAATATTGGTTCTGTCATAATTAAAACCTGAGCTGCCGGTGCCAAACGGATTGGGGTTATAAAGTGATCCGGAAAAATTTACATACAAGCCGGGTATTTTAAGTTTATTGGAAAGAATATTATTCAGCATTGTATTTATCTGGCTGGAAAGAAATCCTGAAATACTGTTCACTACAAGATCTACTCCGGTAGAAAGACCCAGGGAAGAATTGACATCAGAAGGTGCAAACCTGTTGAATACAACTAAGAAAGCCACCTGCTTGTTCAGCTCATTTTCATTATTCTGCAGTTGATCCACAACAAAAGAAACCGACAGATCTTTTTTAGGAATACTTTCCGGCGGAAAATCAAGGGAAAATTTTATATCAGGTTTAAAAAGATCGCCACTGAGTTTTGCAATTACATAAACATAATCTCTAAGCCCTGTTGAATTGTTGCCGCTCGTTACACCACTTATCAGGGGAGAAAAATCTACTTTTTCTTTTGTTTTATATACAGCTTCAATTTTTACGGTAGGATGGTAGGGGTCGCCATTCCATTCAATGTAATTGCCGGCGTCTTTTTTCAGTTCAAATGGTTTTTTAAAAAACGACTGGAAACTAAAATTATAATTTCCTTCATCAATATTATACCTGCCTCTTATGGTTAATGGTTCCGAAGTGCCTGAAATAATCCGCAGATTACCATTACCACGGCCGTGGATATTATCATCGGTAAGTTCATCCAGTATCACTGTTACATTTACCATCGGGTTGCCGGTAATGTCCACATCATAAGTAATATTTGTTGCTGCAGAATTTTTAACTAAGTCCGTCATTTCCTTTCCGTATTTTCTTTCAATAAGAAAATCGGCAATACCACTTTCACGGCTGCTGGTATTGGGAATAGTAATGTATGAACTGTCTGTTGCTGATGCATAGCCAATTATTTTCATCCGCATATTTGCCTGCGGGCCTGTTAGCGCAAATGATCCTGTGCCTTTTGCATTGCCATAGAAACTTTGATTGTCACGGGCAGTAGTATTTAATAATTGCATGGGTTGGTTATCCACTTCTGCTCTTATATCATACTCCATATTGCGCCAGGAATCATGTTTAATAATTCCTCTGCGTATTGTTGCTGTGTTATTTGTAATCGTGTCAATCAATTTTATAGTACCCAGGTCAAGTGCATTTTCCAGAAAATTGATTTCGGTGTCGGGAATTTTATAAAAGCATTGTGTAAAAATTACTTTCAGGCCGGCATCATTCAGTTTCAATTTACCCACATATTTTCTGTTATTGCCATTGCCAATAATCTTTAACTGACCCGTGGCTTTTCCCTGCAGGTCAGTAAATAAATCACCAATAAATCTTTCAGCAATCTGAATAGGATAATTTTCAGAAGTAATAGTTATCATATCCTGGCTGCTATCAGGCAGGTTTTTTAAATATAAATTCAAATCAAAGGATAATTTTTCAACCGGGTTCAGGTTTTGTCCTGCTACAGAAAGTTTGCCTGATTTGTTATTATAAAAAATATGGGCTTTCGCCTGGCCGATGCTGTCATTGCCCAAACGCAACTGATCTGTTTGAACATCTGCTACCACATTAAATGTTTTTACCGGGTCTTCAATAGTAATAGTGCCTGTGGCAAGTCCTTCTATTTTTTCTGACTTAATAAAAAATTGTGTTACATCGCCGATATTGAAATTTTTAAAATCAATTTTTAAATCGTTCCAGTTGCCAATATCAGAAGGCAATGTTTTAAAACTTATTTCCTGGTTGCTTTCCCTTAATATAACCTGGCCATGAGAAACTTGGTTTGATCTTACTTCAAGCTCACCACCTTGTTCTACTACCCATTGCTTGCCATTTACCATAAAATTTGATGTATCAAATTGTATGGCAACTCCATCATTAAATGTTGTAACCCGTGCATTGATGACTGCTTCAGGAATGTTTTTATTATTACTAATGGTGGAAATTTTAATATCAGAAATATCATTTTCTGAAATAAAATTCAGTTCGGTATGAGGGAAACTAAGACTGTCATTTATTTTTATAAAATCAATTATGCCACTGAGTGTAAGTTTCTGCATATCCCCTTTACCACTCATCTGCACATTTTGAAATTCAAATTGCTTGTAAGCAAAAGCCGGCACATCTGTGTTCAGTTCCATTTGGTTGTTGGCTATATTCAGCAAACCGCTGAAATGGCTGTTATTAAAACCATGCAGGCTGCTGTCAAAAAGATTGATGTATGGATCTATATAATTAGTTTTAATATCGAAACTAAATGCCTGGTTACTGATGGTGCCCGCTGGTTCTTTTATAAAAGCCGGATAATATTTATTCAAAAAAAGTTTAAAAGCATCCGGCAAATCTTTTAATAAAAACTGACCGGTAATATTTCCTTCCAGTTCATTTGTCTTTACCGAAAGGTGTTTTACTCCATCAGCAACTGTGGAGTTTATTACCAGAGAGTCAACCGGTATTTCTTTCCCGTCTTTTTTTATGATTGCTTTACTGATGCGGGCATAGCCCAAAAAATCATCAATCGTGTTGCCCGTAAAATCAAAATCAATTTTTCCATTCATGGAATAGTTGTCATTTGTAAGGTGCAGATTTTTAAAATTTATATTATCTACATCAGCAAGAAAATTAAATTTTGGAGTTTTACCACTAAGATCCACAAGGCCGCGAAGATTTGCCACCACATTGGAATCGTTAATTTTAAAATCGCCGTTAAATACTTTTTTACTCAGTGAGCCTTTTGCTATTATATTTTCATAATGATAATTGTTATAAACAAGGTGCTGAATATTCATATCCATTTCTGCACCCAGCGAATTCCAGTTTATTCCTCTGCCTTTAAGCTGACCGCTGAATGATATGGTTCCTATTTTATTTTCATTGATAAAAGCTCCGAGGTTGAAATTGGAAGATGCAATG
>JANOJO010000166.1:0-4875 GCA_031418795.1 Bacteroidota bacterium
TATAACCCCTATTTAATTTGTGGTGCCTGTGGTTTTATTCCGCAGTGTACGCATTGCGATGTTTCACTTACGCTGCATAAATTCAGCAATAAACTGCATTGCCATTATTGCGGCAGTGTGTATCCAAAATTAATTACCTGCCCGGCTTGTGGCAATAACAACTGGCTGGAGAAAAATTTTGGTACCGAAAAAATTGAAGAGCAACTTGAAGATGATTTTCCCAAATATAAAATTGCCCGAATGGATGTGGACAGTGTGCGTGGCAAAACTGCCCATGATAATTTAATACAGTTATTTGAGCAGCACCGCCTTGATATTTTGGTAGGAACACAAATGGTGGTTAAGGGTCTGGATTTTGATAAAGTAAGCCTGGTTGGCATTTTAGATGCAGACGGGTTATTGGCATTTGCCGATTTCAGGGTTAATGAACGGGCTTTTCAATTGATGGAGCAGGTGAGCGGCAGGGCAGGAAGAAAAAAAGAACAGGGCAAAGTGATTATACAGGCAACCAATACAAAGCACCCGGTTTTGCAATTGGTGCAGCAACATGATTATAAACAGTTTTATAATATAGAAATCGAGAACCGCAAACAGTTTTTTTATCCACCTTACAGCCGCATTATTTTGCTAACTTTAAAACACAAGGATAAAAATATTGTTGCCGCCGCAGCAGAAAAATTAACGGCATTGTTAAAACAGGATCTGAAAGATTTTATTGTTGGCCCGGCGGCACCTGTTGTAAACCGCATACGCAATCAATATTTAATGGAGATATTGATAAAACTACCCAAAGAGCCCGGCATGAGTTTAAGATATAAAGCAGCCATCAGAAATCATATTAGTATGGTTACGGGAGAAAAGATTTTTAAGAGTGTGACGGTAATTACCGATGTTGATAAAATGTAACACGTTTGAAGAAAGTATAAATGAATGTGCAGGAAAATATATTAATCAAAGAGTACAATAGCTTTGGAATCAGTGTGTATGCAAATCTATTTGCTAAATTCAGTTCGGTTGATGAATTAAGCGAACTGCTTGAATTTAAACAACCCAAAACTCAAAACCCAAAACCCAAAACATTGATTCTCGGTGGCGGCAGCAACATCCTCTTCACTAAAGATTTTGATGGGTTAGTTTTAAAAAATGAGATCAAAGGTATTAAAGAGATCAGGGAAGACGGGCATCATATTTATGTACAGGTGGGAGCAGGGGAGAACTGGCACCAGTTTGTTTTACACTGTATTAAAAATGGCTGGGCAGGGGTGGAGAATCTTTCGCTGATACCCGGAAATGTGGGCGCTTCTCCCATGCAGAATATTGGGGCTTATGGTGTGGAGATAAAAGAAGTTTTCTATTCGCTAAAAGCTTATCATATCCATGATAAAAAGACCGTAAACTTTACATTGAACGATTGTGAATTTGGTTACCGGGATAGTGTTTTTAAAAGTAAATTTAAAGATGAATTTGTAATAACGGATGTTACTTACCGGCTGAACAGGATTCCTGATTACAATATTTCATATGGTGCTGTTGAACAGGAACTGGAGAAGATGGGCATAAAAGAATTAAGTCTGCAGGCCGTATCGCAGGCCGTAATAAATATCCGCAGCAGTAAATTGCCTGACCCGGCAGAGATCGGGAATGCAGGGAGTTTTTTTAAGAACCCGGAAATTCAAAAGTCAAAATTCAAAAGTTTAAAAGAAAGCTTTCCCGAAATTGTTGGTTATGAATTGCAAAACGGGAATGTAAAACTTGCTGCTGGATGGTTGATTGAACAATCCGGATGGAAAGGCTACCGAAAAGGCGATGCAGGTTGCCATGAAAAACAGGCATTGGTGTTGGTGAACTATGGCAATGCAAAAGGAAGTGAGATTTTTGAATTGAGTGAAGAGATATTGCAGGCTGTGAAGGGAAAGTTTGGTGTGGTGCTGGAGAGGGAGGTGAATATTGTTTGAGAAATTTTGGTAAAAATGTAGCTATTTATTAATGATATATGCCTGATGCTTTTGTAATGTATCAACCTGCAATTTAAAGGACGGCAGGAAAGTTACGAGTTCTTCAATTTTACTTGTAAGGCAATTTAAAACAACAATAGTTACCGGATATTTATCAAGGCTCTGTTGAAACAATAAGTTCTTATCAATGGTTAGTAAAATATCAAAACTGTTTTCAACACAATAAGCCAGTAACCCGCCATTCTTTATTCCACCCAAACCCAATTCTCTTACTGTCGAAACTTCAAATTCTTCCAGATGTTTTTTCAGGCGTTTGGTTACACACTCGTCAAGCAATATTTTCATTGAGCATGTTTGTTGATGTTTCGATTAATTTCTGCGACATTTCAAGAACTTTTACAACCTGTTCTTTGCTCACGCCTTCAAAGTCTTCAAGAAAAACATCAATAGAATCGCCCGTTTCTAAATAGTCAAAAAGATTTTTAACAGGCACTCTTGTTCCAAAGAATACCGGCGTGCCACCTAAAATTTCCGGGTCAATATTTATTACTCGTCCTTCCATGATTTCAAATTTACAAAATTTATACGATAATGCAACAGGCAGTGAGATTTATGACTTGAGGGAGGCAATTTTACAAAACGTGAAAGCAAGGTTTGGGATGGGGTTGGAGAGGGAGGTGAATTTGGTATAAAAAACTTTGGCAAAGTTGCAACAGGCTTTATAGATTGATCAGTGATTTTAAATTTAAAATATTTTGTTGAGAATAATTTCGCCTAAATGGGAAATTAACATTAGGATTAATGTTGATAATTTCACAAGAATTAGTTTTTAAGAACTCTTTTATTAATTTATTAATATGGATGTCTCGATATGAGTAACCAATTATTATTAATTTATCTGTTTTCTGAAGTGAATTTCTTAAATGAGTGTAAAGTTCTTTATAAATTAAATGCTCATTAATGTTAGTCAGTTTTGATTTTCCGGTAAGGAATTGCGGTTTAATATCTGGATTTACAGATTGTATCACCTCATTGTTCTCTAAACTAATTATTGAAGCTCTATGTTTATCCCAATGGTTCTTTGTTTTAAAAAACCAATAATTACCAGTCCTGTTATAAACACCACCAAGATTTTGCTTCATTTCGGAAAACAGATAATAATCGATACTGCCGTGTAGTTTATAAAGTTTTATAGGATATTCATAGTGATTATTGAAAACTGATAATACTTCATTTTGATCATTAGCAATTATACTGTCGACGGTCGAAAAGCCGTCAGAATATGTCAACTGATTCTTTTCTAAAAGAAATTCAAATAATGTATCATGATTCAATGTAAATACATCAGCAATACCTTCTCGATAAAGTAGCTTAATCAAAGAAGTATAACAACTTGAATTTTCCTCTCTTTTGTAAGCTCTATTTAAAATGTCTGCGATAAGGTAACTATAACATTCTTGAATTCTAATATATTCATTTATATCTGGGTTTTTAAAAAAATGAACTGAATGTTGATTCTCCGCTTTTAAACGGCTGTTTACTTGATTACAACAGGTTTTAATTAATTCAGAGGAATACTCTTTATTTATCCAATCATAGAATTCTTCATAACCAAAGGGTAGAAATGTTTCCTTTTGATAGCGTTCGATTAATTCACTTAATAAGTAGGAAGTATTTAGATGCTCAGAATTTAGCCTGCCATTGTGAGATGTTACATCATCATATTCGTCCCAAGCCCACTCTCCAGATGAAAACTTAAGAACATTTTTTTCAACTTTCTGAAAAAATTTTTCATTTAAATCGTGAGCGCTTGGATATTCTGCTGGTATTGAAAATCCTGCTCCAAGTATAAAAACTGTTGCCATAAGTTTGTCGCTAACTTTTAGTTAAAATCTTCCTCATTAAAATCCTCCTCACTAAAATGCTGTGTGCCTATATTGAGCATGCTGCCCATCAGATCTTTAAACTCAATTTTGCCATCCAGTATTTTTTTACTGATCAATGAATGCGCAGCAAGGCCATGCAATACAAATTCCATCAGTAGTGCATTTTCTTTTTCATTCGCCGATTTAAAATATTTTTTTACCAGAGCATGCAGTCCATCTACTTTATACAATAACTGCACTTTGTCTTCATCCCGGGTTTCAAAAAAAGTATTCAATGTATTGCCGGCATCAAACCATCTTGTAATGGATTTATATGGATTATCATCCGTTGTTGCTTCTTTGTTTCTTTTCTTTTTTAATGAATCGGGATTGGGGAAGTATTGGCCGAATTGGGTGCGTATAGAACGCTCCAGTAAATTAAATGCAACCTGGTAAGGGCCTTCCTGTTCACCTTCGTAAACCAACTCAATCTTACCGGTTATTGATGGAATGATACCAATCAGATCACTCAGCCAAACCTGTGTTTCTTTTTCATCATTGATTATTGCCCTTCTTTCCGCAGCGCTTATCGCATTTTCATAAGCGCTAATGCTGAGCCTTGCACTCACACCACTTTTTTTATCAACCAATTCGCTGGCACGGGCTTCAAATGCAACCTGTTCAATCAATCGTTTTATCAAATCACTCACTTTTACTTTTTGCTGTTGTGCTTCGTTGATCTGTGCCTCCTGTTCGGTTATTTCCAAAGCAGTTTCTAAAGATTTTGGATAGTGAGTAAGGATCTGGCTCTCTATCCTGTCTTTAAGCGGTGTTACAATGCTTCCCCTGTTGGTATAATCCTCGGGGTTGGCAGTAAAGACAAACAATACATCAAGCGGTAATCTTAATTTAAAACCACGTATCTGCAGATCGCCTTCTTCCAAAATATTAAAAAGTGATACCTGTATCCTTGCCTGCAGGTCGGGCAGTTCATTAATTACAAAAATGCTGCGGTTGCTGCGGGGTATGATGCCGTAATGCAAAACCCGTTCATC
>JANOJO010000167.1:0-33590 GCA_031418795.1 Bacteroidota bacterium
CGTTCATCAAAGTTTCAATATCAAATTTTTTCATTTTCATAAATGCCTGCATTACTCTTGGCGCTCTTTCCGGGTCTGTCATCAATTTACTTAAAACGGTTGGAACAATTTGCCAGGAAACTCCAAACTTATCTTTCAGCCAACCACACATACTCTCAGCGCCGCCTTCTGTAAGTTTGTTCCAGTAGTAATCTATCTCTTCCTGTGTTTCGCATTCAACAACAAATGATACAGCTTCATTAAAAGTATATCTATGATCTCCGGGACCATCCATTGCAATAAGACCGTACTTATTAAGATTAAATTCTGAATACATTATTTTTCCGGCATTGGCATCACCATCCGGATAATGAATCAAAACATCAGTAGCTGAGTTTTTAAATACAGAAGTATAAAATTTTTCCGCTTCTTCTGCTTTGCCAAACTGGTTTTTGGTAAATAACATGGATGGCGTTATTTTTTGTTTGTCGCCTTCTTTATTAACAACAGATACCTGCCATGTTAATCCAAACTTATCCTGCACCCAGCCATATCTTTCACTCCAGGAATATTTATCAATGGGCATTAATGCTTTTCCGCCATCAATGAGTTTATTCCAAACTTCATTGGTTTCATTTACTGATTCCAGTAAAACAAAAAATGAAATGGCCGGAGTGAATTTAAACATCGGGCCTCCATTCAATCCCATAAATTTTTTACCGCTTAGTTCAAAAATTACTACCATCGGTGTATCTGTAGTTACTTTAGAGTTTTTCCCAACGGGTCCTGCGGAAAAAATGGAACAGTAAAAATCTGCAGCAGCTTTAGCATTGCCATCAAACCAAAGACAGGGATAAATTTGATTTGCCATATATCAGAATATTATTATTTAAAAAATTAACTTGCTTCTGTATATTTTTTAAAATTATTTAAAATGGCCTGCCATCCGTTCTGTTGCAGTTCCAGCGAATTCATTTCTTCAGCATCAAATGATTCAACAATTTTGGTTTGATTTCCTTCTGTTGAAAAAATGATTTTTGCTTTTCTTCCGTCACCCATAGTATAGGCAATCAGTTCATTTGTTTTTACTTCATCATACACGCCGGCGAAATCAAAACTAAAACTTCCATCTTTTGCCGCCATCGTATAGCTAAATGACCCGCCGGTTTTTAAATCATTGATTGCAGATGGTGTGTGCCAGTCATCCGATGCATTGTTCCACTGAATAATGTGTTCAGGACTTGTCCAGTATTTCCAGGCTTTTTCAATTGGTGCTGCCACAATTACTTCTACAGAAATCACAACTGGATTTTCTGCAAGTTCTTTAACTGCTACAAGCGCTGATGGAAAAACCTTTCTGAAATATTCCTCAAAATCACCGGTTGAATTCAGAAAAACATTTAGAACAGTACTGCCGTTCTCTTCTTTTAAAGAATAAGTTTCTTTTGCTCCGGCCCATGATTCTGTTTTATCATCTGCTGGTTGTTCTTCAAAATTTTTTATTTCACCCAAATGTGTAAATGCCATCAATTCATTTTCTTTACATTCGGAAATGATGCTGAACATGCCATTGCCTTCCGGAGTAAGAAAATGCACTTTACTTCCTTCTTTCCAGTCAGACACTGCGTAAGAGCCTTCATGAAAAACGCTTGTCCATTTACGGTAAGTGGCATCATACCATAATACCTGCCAAATATTTTTTGCTGATGCATTGATGGTGATGTTGAATTCTAAATTATTCATGACAATTTTTTAAAGGGACAAAAATACAATTTGACTTTTGTTACTGATAAAAAATCCGGCTTTATGCCGGATAAAATTATTATTATTATGCTGTTGGGTTTATTTAAAAACAGATTCGTTTACTATTCTTTTCATCATTTCCAGCACAGTTTCTTTTATCGCCTCCGCATCATACCCACATTCTTTATGCAGTTCTTTAGGAGTACCATGCTCTACCAACCTGTCAGGAATACCAAGCATTTTAATTTCAGCTTTGTAATTATGTTCATTCATAAATTCTAAAACAGCAGAACCAAAACCGCCGACGATTGTTCCGTCTTCAACAGTAATTATTTTTTCAAATTTTGAAAACACTTCATGCAGCATTACCTCATCCAATGGTTTTGCAAAACGCATATCATAATGAGCTGGGGTAATGCCATCATTTTTTAAATCCCGGATAGCCGCCGCAGCAAAATTTCCCGGATGGCCTAATGAAAGTATTGCTATATCATTTCCTTCCCTCAATTTTCTTCCTTTCCCGATTTCAATTTCTTTCATCTCTGTTTTCCATTCAGGCATCACACCCTCGCCTCTTGGATAGCGGATGGCAAAAGGATTTTTTGTAGAATCTAATTGTGCCGTGTACATCAGGTTGCGCAATTCACTTTCATTCATCGGCGCACTTACTATCATGTTTGGAATGCAACGCATATACGGAATATCATAACAGCCATGATGTGTAGGGCCATCATCACCAACTAATCCGGCACGGTCCAAACAAAATATCACCGGCAAATTTTGAATAGCTACATCATGCACCACCTGGTCGTATGCTCTTTGCATAAATGATGAATAGATATTGCAAAATACTTTCATGCCCTGTGTTGCCATGCCTGCACTCACAGTTACAGCATGTTGCTCTGCAATGCCAACATCAAATGCCCGGGTCGGCATTTTTTCCATCATATATTTTAAAGATGAACCTGATGGCATGGCAGGTGTTACACCAAAAATCTTTTCATTCTTTTCTGCAAGTTCAATGATTGTGTGACCAAATACATCCTGGTATTTCGGTGGCTGAGGTAAATCAAATTTCTTCTTTTGTATTTCACCTGTTATTTTATCAAACAATCCCGGCGAATGCCATTTGGTTTGATCTTTTTCGGCTAAATCATATCCCTTTCCTTTTACAGTTACTATGTGCAGCAATTTTGCTCCGGGTATCTCTCTTAAATCTTTTAATGTATCAACTAACTTAGTAATATTATGACCATCAATCGGGCCAAAGTAGCGAAGGTTTAATGCTTCAAATAAATTACTGCTCTTGCTTACCATTCCTTTCAAGCTTGCTTCTAATTTTGAAGCCATATCTCTTGAAAAATTTTTACCCACCGGTAATTTGCCAAGCATGTTCCAAAGCTCATCCCGGAGTTTATTGTAAGTGGGTGAGGTAGTAATATCAGTAAGATATTCTTTCAATGCACCAACATTGGGGTCAATGCTCATACAGTTGTCATTTAACACAATCAATAAATCTGCTTCTGCTACTCCTGCATGATTCATTGCTTCAAATGCAAGTCCGGCTGTCATGGCACCATCACCGATTACCGCAGCCACCTTTCTATTTTTCTCACCTTTATATTTTGCAGCCATTGCCATACCAAGCGCTGCAGAAATAGATGTGGAAGAATGGCCAACACCAAATGTATCGTATTCACTTTCGCTTCTTTTAGGAAAACCACTAAGTCCTTTATATTTTCTGTTGGTATGAAAACTATCTCTTCTGCCTGAAAGAATTTTATGACCATAAGCCTGGTGACCCACATCCCAAACCAATTGATCATACGGAGTGTTGTATATATAATGAAGAGCAACTGTTAATTCCACCACGCCAAGGCTTGCACCAAAATGCCCGCCATGCACACTTACCACATCAATGATATACTGACGAAGTTCATCACAAACCTGGTGAAGTTTTTCGCGGGGTAATTTTTTTAAATCGTCTGGTGTATTAATCGTTTGTAAAAGTGAACCGGCTGTCATTTGCATGGGAGTGATTTACGGTGTAAAAATAATGTATTATCAGTTGGATAAGAAAGTCAATATTTCTTGGCCAATTAATAATTGTTTGGTGTGCAACCAAAATATTTTCTACATTTGCTTGTCAATATCTTACGACTGGCCTACCGTCTCTAACTGCTGAGAGAATGCCAAAAATTTATCAATTCATAAACTTTGTTATTTTTTTCTACGCAAATGAACACTTGCCAATACATTGCCACGTTAAAAGAGGCGATAGAGAAATTAAAGCCGAGATTGCCTATGTAAATGGCAAACTTGTAGTTAGTTTTAGGAAGATAAAAGGGAAGGACATTCTAACGCAAAGTGAAATAGGCACGATTGAAGAATTTATAAAATGGAAGCATTTGCAAATTGTTGAAAAGTGGAAAGCTTTTTTTGTTTTTGGCAAAAAACCTAAATTCGAGAAGATAAATAAAAAATAATGCCCCGTACACTAAGTATAGAAGTTAAAAAAGCAACCTATTTAGATGGGTATAAGATTTCTATTTTATTTAATGACGGGAAAAATAAAGTTGTGGATTTTTCCGACTTCATTTCCCATAATAATAAAGTGGCTTTGGCTAAATATAAAAACTTAACTACATTTAAAAAATTCAAAATAGTAGATGGAAATTTAGTTTGGGGGAAAGATTGGGATTTAATATTCCCCGTATGGGAACTTTACAGAGGCAAAATTAATTAAGGCGGCTATTTAAAGCCGCTTTTTTATTGCACATGTTATTTTGGGTAGATTCAAGTTGCAAGTGCAACAGTTAATTAATTTGGTTTGTTCACTCAACTTGTGAATATAAAAAATTAGAAATATCACCTGAGGCCTTAGAAAAAATAAGCTAATCAGGGCAATACTATCCCTTTAATTATCTTCTTGTAATTTTCTATTAACTACTCCAAAGAGTTAGAGTATTTACTGGCTTGTAAAAGGCAGGTTTGTTTTATTACAAAAATTTGGGATTCAGTCATTCTTTGTCCATTAAATGCCTTTTACCTCACCTATTTGCCATTAATCAAAAGAAAAAGGTATAGCCTGCAGATTCTTTTAATTTTGACATTATATTTATAGCCGCTATGTCAAGTAACTCCAGGTATTGGTTTTTTCAATTAGGTGGATGGGGATTGTTCTCCCTCATTCATCTTTTCTTTGCTTTTTCTTTTGATAAACTAAGTACGCCTGACGACCGTGTTATTTTTTTTGGCAGAATGGCCATCTTCGTTTCCACCGGTGTTGTATTTACCCATTTGATGCGTTATGTAATTATCGGGTTTAATGTTTTACAAAAACGACTCGAAAGACAGTTGTTGCAATTCCTCATCATTACGGTACTGTTCGCATTGGGAGCTTCCACATTAGACAATCTTTTGCTTACCAATTTTGATTTGCTGAATAAAACCGAAAGGGAATTCAAAAATAATTTTTTACTTCTCACCCTGAGTGGCGCATTTTATTTCTTCCTTTACTTTTTTATCTGGAACCTGATTTATTTCATTTATCATTTTGTTACCAAGAGCCAGCGGCAGCAATTAGATACATTGAAACTTGAATCGTTGGTAAATGAACTTGAACTTAAAACCATCAAAGCACATATCAATCCGCATTTTATTTTTAATTCGCTCAACAGCATCCGGGCATTGATTGATGAAAATCCGGGTCGTGCAAGAAACGCTATTACTGAACTCAGCAATATTTTGCGCAGCAGTATGCAAACAGAAAAAATGGAAGCTGTGCCTTTTGAAAAGGAATTAAATATTGTAAAAGATTACCTGGCGCTGGAAAATATGCGGTTTGAAGACCGGCTTCAGGTGGAATATGAAATAGATGAAGACACCTTGGATCAGCCCGTGCCGCCCATGATGCTGCAAACACTGGTGGAAAATGCAATCAAGCACGGCATCAGCAAACAAATAAACGGCGGCAAAGTAAAAATCGTTTCTGATTTTAAAGATGATTTTCATGAGCTGTCTGTACAAAACACCGGTAAACTAAATGGCGTGGATAAAGAAGGGGGCTTCGGGCTTCCCAGCACACTCACCAGGCTTAGCCTTTTGTATGGTGAAAAAGCAAGGTTCAATATCAAACAACTTTCACCGGAGGTGGTGGAGGCAAGATTGTTACTTCCATTGCAAATGAATTTATAAATTATTTTATATGCGTGCAATAATCATTGACGACGAAAGATTAGCAAGAACTGAATTAAGAAAACTTCTGCAGGATTTTCCTGAAATAGAAGTGGTGGATGAAGCAGCCAATGCGGATGAAGGCATTTCGAAAATTGATTCACTGCATCCCGACCTTGTTTTTCTTGATATTCAGATGCCGGGCAAAACAGGGTTTGATATGCTTGGCGAATTAGACAGGACGCCGCATGTTATTTTTACCACGGCTTATGATGAGTATGCACTGAAAGCATTTGAAGTAAATGCACTTGATTATTTGTTGAAACCCATTGAACCAAAACGATTGGCCGATGCCGTGCAAAAACTTCATCTGGCTGAAGTAAAAGAAAATAATGGTGCAGTTGAAAATATAAATCAATCCATGCTTGGCGTAGATGACCAGGTATTTGTAAAAGATGGTGAACGCTGCTGGTTTGTAAAACTGAATGAAATAAGATTGTTTGAAAGTGTTGGCAATTATGCAAAAGTTTTTTTTAGCGCCAACAAACCATTAATATTAAAATCGCTGAATGCACTGGAAGAAAGATTGGATCAAAAAACATTTTTTCGTGCAAATCGCAAGCATATTGTAAACCTTCGGATGATTGATAAAATAGAACCTTACTTCAACGGCGGATTGTTACTTGAATTAAAAGGTGGCGAAAAAATAGAAGTAAGTCGCAGGCAAACGGTGAAGTTTAAAGAAATGATGAGTTTATAAAAATTGATAAATGGTTAAATTGTTAAATGGCTATATGGTTAACAACTCAGCAATTAAACAATTTATCAATTCAACAATATAACATAAAGAACAAATGAAAAGAATTGTACTGTCTGGGTTGTTCATAGTAACAACCTTTTTTGTTTTTGCACAAAACATTGATGCCATCATTAATGCCAAAGAAGTTGAGCGGATAGAAAAAGTATTGAGTGCAGATGATATGATGGGGCGAAAAACTTTTTCACCCTATATAGATAAGGCCGCAGATTTTATTGCAGATGAATTTAAAAAAGCAGGATTGCAAACCCTGAATAATAGCAGCAGCTATAAGCAGGACTTTGTCATGGTTACTCCAAAACTTACAAGTGCTTCCTGCACATTTGATGGTGAAGAAGTGGATGTAAAAAATGTAATAGTAGTTACCTGCCAGTCGGGATTTTTTATTAACGAAAAATCCAGCTATGAAAAAATAAAATTAGATGCAGGAAAAAATCTGAATGCCGAGGCTCAAAAATTTGTACGGTCAGGAAAAAACTATTTGGTGCTGGTGGATACCAGTTATTCAAGAAATTTTAACCGGCTTAATAATATAAAACGACAGTTATTTAAAATAGAAAATAGTGTGGTGTTTGTATTAACCACAGCGAATCCTTCAACCTTTATAGTGGAGGCAAGACATGAAATAACCGAACAAAAATTAGCGAACGTAGTTGGTATCTTACCAGGAAAGAGCCAGAAAGATGAGTATGTTGTTTTTTCCGCCCACTACGATCATATTGGCGTAGGTAAACCTGTTGATGGCGATTCAATTTATAATGGCGCCAATGATGATGCCGCAGGAACAACGGCGGTTATCATGCTTGCAAAATATTTCAAAGCATTAAATAATAATGAAAGAACAATAATCTTCGCTGCATTTACAGCAGAAGAGGTAGGCGGATATGGCGCTCAGTATTTTTCCCGGCAATTAAATCCTGATAAGGTAGCGGCCATGTTTAACATTGAAATGATAGGTACTGAAAGTAAGTGGGGAAAAAACTCTGCATACATAACCGGGTTTGAAAAAACGGATATGGGAAATATTATGCAAAAAAATTTAGAAGGAACCGGCTTTGCTTTTCATCCTGATCCTTATCCTGATCAAAATTTATTTTACCGATCAGATAATACAACACTGGCAAGACTTGGTGTGCCGGCACATACCATTTCCACTTCTAAAATGGACAACGAACCAAACTACCATAAAGTGAGTGATGAAATAGAAACATTAGATATGGAAAATATGGCGATGATAATAAAATCAATTGCACTAAGTTCAAGAAGTATCGTTGCCGGAAAAGATTCGCCAAGCAGGGTGAAGGTGGATGAGTTGAGATAAATCCAGTTTGTTTTATGGAAATATTTCAACAGGTAATCTCATTATCTGTTTATGAGATATTCATTTCTAATAATAATGTTTTTTTGTTCTCTCTCTCCTGTTTTATCACAGTTAAAGAATGACAAAGGAGAGACTAATGATCTTGGGTTTTTTACATGCAGAGTTTTTGAAAAAGATGCAGAAGTAGATATCAAACATTGGCAAACTCATTTAGATAAATATCTTGAATTGGATTCTTTATCATTGGATACTATTCCTGGAGGTAGATATAGCATGGAAGCTCTATTTACAATTGATAAGGAAGGCTGCATTACAAATATTAAGATCCTAAACGATCCAGGGTATGGTTTAGGAGATAGGGTTATTAGAGTTATATCAGGTTATAATGTAAGTTGGATACCTGCGGAAAGAAATGGTCGGAGGGTAAAAGCTTACCGGAAACAAGCGGTCACATTTATTGTAGAAAAAGAAGAGTGCGAAGAAAAACAGTTTGCCGAATTTATACTTTAACCGGAACGCTATGTACCGCAGCCGCCATCTCTTTAATCAGTGAAGCATCCTTTTCAATCGCATTACCCACAACAATTATATCAGCGCCGGCTTTACAATTGCGGTAAGCTTTTTCGGGTTCAATTATACCACCGCCAATTATTAATGGCACTTCAATATTTTTTGCAACTAATTCAATCATGGTTTCCGTTATCGCTCTTTTAGCGCCACTGCCTGCATCCATATAAATTAATTTCATGCCCAGCATTTCACCTGCCATCGCTGTGCACATCGCAATTTCATTTTTATCAAAAGGAATGGGAGAAGCATTGCTGATGTAAGAAACGGTAGTAGGTGCGCCGCCATCTATCACCATATAGCCGGTTGGCATTATTTCCAATCCGCTTTGTTTTACAAAAGGCGCTGATACCACATGCTGACCTATTAAAAGTTCTGCATTTCTTCCACTGATTAAAGAAAGATATAATAATGCATCTGCGAACTTGCTTACCTGGTTGGGGCTTCCCGGAAAAAGTATAACAGGGATGGAACAATTTATTTTTATATGCTGCACTACTTCATCAAGCTTGTTGCTGATTACAAGGCTGCCGCCAACAAGAAAATAATCTACGTTGGCTGCAAGCGAAAGTTCAATCAGTTCATCAAGCATCGATACATTCACCTTGTCGGGGTCAATGAGTACGGAAAAAGATTTTTTGCCTTCCTTTTTTTTAATGGTCAATGATTGGTAAATGCCCTGCTTCATCTGTGTTGTGTTGATTGATTGCAAAAATGCAAAAAGTTTTTGTCATTTTAACTATTAAAATAAAATGGGGTTTGCCTCGTAAATTCCCTGTTCAATTCAGTATAAAAAATTAAAAAGCAGATAATTTTTTTTAAGGAAGGAATAAACAGATACTCAATTTACAATTTTCAAAAAATTCTTTTATTTAATTCCTGTCATTTGGGGTTTGGTAAAATTTTTTATATGCCTGCATTAAATCGTGACTGATTTTAATAAGAAAATAAAGTGTATTTCCGGTTTGTCATTGGTAAAACCTGCCTCTTTGTTTTGTGTTTCAAACGAATCATCTTTACAAAAAAAATTCCTACTGATTAGCATCAGATTTTCCAAATTTTTTTTGAATAAAATTAATGAAGACTGTGCAAAAATTCTGAAATCAGCCACCCGTCTCACTTAGCTAATTATCCACGCCGCTTATCCACATTGTGTTGATATTTGAATGTATGAAATACCGGATGATAAAAATATTTTCGTAATCACCTTCCACCCCGGAAGGAAATCTATCAGAACCGACAAATTTTTTACTATGCCCATTAAAAAATCAGCTTCCGTTAAAAACGGTTTGCAGTTCCCCCGTCGCTTCACCCGTGAGGATGTGAATGTATTTGACATGTTTGAATATGACTATCGTACATCAGTAATCCGAAATCCAAATGGTGAAGTTGTATTTGAAATGAATAATGTAGAAGTACCAAAACAATGGAGCCAGATTGCCACCGATATTCTTGCCCAAAAATATTTTAGAAAAGCAGGTGTGCCGCAAACAGACGGAAGCCTCGGTCGTGAGACATCAGCAAAACAAGTTGCACACCGCATGGCTAATTGCTGGCGGGTATGGGGCGAAAGAAATAATTATTTTAAATCAGAAAAAGATGCAAAGATTTTTTATGAAGAATTAGTTTATTCTATTTTGAATCAAATGTGTGTTCCCAATTCACCGCAATGGTTTAATACAGGCTTGTATGAAAGCTATGGTATAAAAGGAAAACCGCAGGGACATTATTTTGTGGATGCTGCTGACGGGCAATTAAAAAAATCCACTTCAGCGTATGAGCGGCCCCAACCACATGCCTGTTTTATATTAAGTGTAAATGATGATTTGGTAAATGATGGCGGCATCATGGATCTGTGGGTTCGTGAAGCAAGAATTTTTAAATACGGTTCTGGCGTGGGTACAAATTTTTCTCAACTGCGTGGAGAAAAAGAAAAACTCAGCGGCGGTGGTACATCTTCTGGCTTAATGAGTTTTTTAAAAATAGGTGACCGTGCTGCAGGAGCTATTAAAAGTGGTGGCACCACAAGGCGTGCAGCTAAAATGGTTTGTCTTGACCTGGACCATCCTGAAATAATTGAGTTTGTAAATTGGAAAGTGGAAGAAGAAAAAAAAGTTGCTGCTTTAATTTCCGCAGGTTATCCCAGCGATTACGAAGGTGAAGCATATAAAACAGTAAGCGGTCAAAATTCAAATAACTCTGTTCGCATTCCCAATGAATTTTTTAAAGTACTGGAAGAAGATGGTGATTGGGAACTGAAAGGAAGAATGGATGGCCGGGTGATGAAAAAAATTCCTGCAAGAGAACTCTGGAACCAGATTTCTTATGCCGCATGGCGCTGCGCCGATCCGGGTACTCAGTATGATACTACTATTAATGAGTGGCACACCAGCCCAAAAGGTGGACGCATCAATGCATCAAACCCATGCAGTGAATACATGTTTCTTGATAACACCGCCTGTAATCTTGCATCGGCCAACCTGATGAAATTTTATGATACTGCAACAAACACATTCGATATAGAAGGTTATGAATATAACTGCCGCTTGTGGACAGTGGTGCTGGAAGTATCTGTATTGATGGCGCAATTTCCCAGCAAAGAAGTAGCCCAGTTAAGTTATGAATACAGAACACTTGGACTGGGATATGCCAACCTCGGTACACTCTTAATGGTAAGCGGAATTTCTTACGACAGTGAAGAAGCAAGAGCAATTGCCGGCGCTATTACTGCAATCATGACGGGTATTTCTTATAAAACATCAGCAGAGATGGCAAAGGTGCTTGGCGCTTTTCCAAGATATGAAGATAATAAAGAAGATATGCTTCGTGTCATGCATAATCATCGCCTGGCCGCTTACGATGCTGATAAATATGAAGGGTTAAGTTTGAAACCTATTGGCATCAAAGCACAATATTGCCCGGCTAATTTATTAACTGCTGCATGCAAGGCATGGGATGATGCTGTTGAGCTTGGAGAAAAACATGGTTATCGCAATGCGCAGGCAACCGTGATTGCACCTACTGGTACAATTGGTTTGGTAATGGATTGTGATACTACCGGCGTAGAACCAGATTTCGCATTGGTAAAATTTAAAAAACTTTCTGGTGGTGGTTATTTTAAAATCATCAATCAGTCAGTACCTGTAGCATTAAGAAATTTAGGATACAGTGAAAAAGAAACTGATTCCATAATAAAGTATGCTGTGGGTACGGCTTCTTTTGCCGGAGCGCCGTATATCAATCATCAGTCGTTAAGTGAAAAAGGATTTATTGCAGATGAAATAAAAAGATTAGATGCATCAGCTGCTTCTGCATTTGAAATTGGTTTTGTATTTAATAAATATAATCTTGGAGAAGAATGTTTGCAGCGCCTTGGATTTACTCCGGAGCAATACAATAATTTTGAATGGAGCCTTTTGGAAGCGCTTGGTTTCAGCGATGAAGAAATAGAAGCTGCCAACGATTATGTATGTGGAAACGGAATGCTGGAAGCAGCTCCTTATTTAAAAGAAGAACATTTGCCCGTTTTTGACTGTGCCAATAAATGCGGAAAAAAAGGTCAGCGTTTTATTCACGCCAATGGCCATATCCGCATGATGGGCGCCACACAACCATTTATCAGTGGCGCAATTTCCAAAACAATTAATTTACCCAATGAAGCAACTGTTGAAGAAATAGCTGCGGCTTATTTATTAAGCTGGCAATTGGGTTTAAAATCAAATGCGCTGTACCGTGATGGTTCTAAATTATCACAACCACTCAGTAACAAATCGGATAAGAAAAAGAAGGCTGAAACAGTCGTTGAGGAAACAGAGCAACCCGCCTTCGCTCAAGCTGCGGCGGACAAGCCAGAATCAAATATTGTTGACCTGAGCCAGCTTACTGTAGAAGAATTATTGGAAGAAGTTCAGAAAAGAGTACAATCATCACCCGACACAAAACTGAAACGTAAACTTGCCAGCATTGTAGAACGTCGTTCTTTACCCGCAAAAAGAAGAGGCTTTACTCAAAAAGCAAAAATAAACGGACAAGCCCTCTTCCTTCGTACGGGAGAATATAATGATGGAACACTTGGAGAAATTTTTATTGATATGGCAAAAGAAGGAGCTACCATGCGCAGTATGCTCAACTGTTTCGCTATCGCTATCTCCATCGGTTTGCAATACGGTGTGCCATTAGAAGAGTTTGTTGAAAAATTTGCGTTCACCAAATTTGACCCAGCAGGATTTGTAGAACATCCGAATATTAAATCCACAACATCTATTGTTGATTTAATTTTCCGCACATTGGGTTATGAATACCTGGGAAGAAATGACCTGGTGCATGTATTGGACAAGCCGGAAGTATTGAATACAGGAAAAGATGATTGGGATGAAATACCTACATCATTAGAATATGAAAAAGCACCTGAGCTATCAAGCGTAAGAGTAGTAGGCACAGTGAGCAATCAACCGGTAAAAGCACAAAGACCAACTGTTGCTAAAATTGAGAATGGAATGGAAGCTATCAATGCTGCCAGCAGGTCTATGCAAAGTGATGCACCCGCTTGTAATGTATGCGGACATATTATGATACGCAGCGGCACTTGTTATAAATGTAATAATTGCGGTAACCAGGGCGGATGCAGTTAGCCCCGCCTCATCCCCAACCCTTCTCCTGAAGGAGAAGGGAAAAGGAAGAATTTTTGGAAGAAAGACTAAGTCCTTCATGATGACTTAGTCTGATACTGGAAAACCAAATAGAGAGTACCCTACTTACTAACCCACCACGAGGTGGGTTTTTTATTATCAATTGGAATATTATTAAATTGTAAGCAATATGGGACTCAACCAGCGAATTGATAAAATTACCAACTCAATTGAGGAAAGGAAAACAGGGTTAACACTTGAAACAAAAGTATTACCGCTTGCCAAACATGAGCTTTTGAAAATTAGAAAGGCCGATGGATGGAAATTTAGTTGGAGAAAAGAAATGGCTATGGGTAATAGGATAGTTTACAAGCTAATAATAGTAAATGAGCCATCAAAAGTTCAAGGTTTACTTTGTCTTAGTATAGAGGAAGGGTTTATTTTTATGCATCTTATTGAATCAGCTCCAGGAAATATCGGTTCTCTAAAACATTACATGGGGGTTCCGGCTAATCTTGTTGCGTTTGCTTGCAAACTTTCTTTCGAATATGGTTTTTCAGGTGAAATTGCTTTTGATTCAAAAACAGTATTGATAAATCATTATAAAAGAACTCTTGGTGCCATCCTTTTATTTCCACCAAAAAGAATGGCAATTCTTTCCGAACAAGCAGGAAAATTGGTAAATTCGTACTACAAGGATTTTAAAATATGAACAAACTAAAAAAACAATATTACCAGTTGGATGACCTTCACGAATTAAGTAATAATTCTGTTTATAGAAAAAATTCAGAAGTAGAAAAAAATACAAGGCAATTTTTTGCCAGTAGAAGAAAAAAGGCAAAGCCAGTTAAAAAGAAAAATGTTTCAGTTTAGTTGAATTTTACTCAGGAAAATCATCTTCTTCTTTCGGTTTATATTATCAGGCATCTTTTCTATAATCCCGGTGAATAAAGAGCACCCGTTTAGCTAACCCACCACGAAGTGTATTTATTATTTTACTGATTTAGAATAAATAATTAATTATGTATGTCGAAAAATTGTCGCTGATTTTTCAAAAAATATTTCAGGCTAAGAAAACAGAATATGAATAAACAGGCATTTTCAAACCAAGTTGCAATTATAACCGGAGCAGGACAGGGTATTGGTTATGAAATTGCAAGACAGTTATGTATTGGCGGTGCTTCAGTACTTCTGAATGATATTGATGAGGCGCTGGCAAATAATGCTGCAGAAAAAATTAAAGAAGAAGGTGGCTCATGTTCCGCTATCAAAGGCGATGCAGGTGATGTTTCATTTATTTATAAAATGGTTGAAGAAGCGGTTAAGAAATTTGGTAAGCTGACTATTGCTGTTGCCAATGCAGGCATCACTTCTTACGGAGATTTTTTTGAATATAAAAAAGAAGCATTGCAGCAAGTGATGAATGTAAATCTTGGTGGTAGTTTTTTTCTTGCGCAGGCTGCTGCTGTGCAAATGAAAAAACAACAAACTGGCGGAACAATTTTACTGATGTCATCAGTAACCGGACACCAGGCACATAAAAACCTGGCAGCTTATGGTATGACAAAGGCAGGAATAGAGATGCTGGCAAAAACATTAGTGATTGAGCTGTCGCCGTTTAATATTTCAATTAATGCGATTGCTCCCGGCGCTACGATTACTGAAAGAACAACAGGAGATGCAGGGTATGAAAAAATTTGGTCAACCATTACACCTATGGGCCGGCCTGCTACAGTAAATGATATTGCCAATGCTGCTCTTTTTCTTGTATCACCTTTATCGCGGCATATTACCGGGCAAACAATAATTGTTGATGGAGGCTGGACATCTGTTAGTCCATCGCCTTATGAAGATTGATATAGAAACAAATAATAATTTTATTCCAAAAAATCATCTTCCTCTTTTGGTTTGTATTTATCAAACATCTTTTCAATAGCCCCGGCGAAAATGGGAAATTTTTCTTTGGCAAAATCTTTTATCACTTCAACTGATTTATAAGATTGTTGTTCAGTAAGGCCCTGTGCCATTAACCGTTGTATTAATTCCTGCATGTTTTTATTTTATAAACCGAAGATATAGAAATAAAAAAAGCCGGTCTGCTCCGGTTCTAAATGACTTTATAAATTTTCAATTCTCATTCTTCATCATCTTCCATACAATTATATAAAAGATCACCACGGATAAAAAATAATGGAAAAATTTATACTTGTACCTGCACTTTTAATGTATTCACTTTATCAGCAGCCAGGTGCATGGCTTGGTTAATATCATTCAGTGGCAATATGCCGGTAATAAAAGGACGCAGATCAATTCTCCCCGATTCAACTAATCTGATGGCCTCATCAAAAACATTTCCATACCGGAAAGAACCAATAAATTGAATTTCTTTCACCATTACCTGATTTGCAGGAAGCGGAATATCTTCGGTACCAATTGTACCTATCTGTACAATAGTGCCACCTGGCCTTACCAGATCAAATGCCTGCCGCAATGCCGGCCTTGCACCGGAGGCTTCAAAAATTATATCAAACCCATCGCCGGTAATTTCATTTATTTTTTCAGTAAGATTTTTTTCCGATGGATCCAATGCAATGTCAACGCCACAGTTTAGTGCAGCTTTTCTTCTCTCCAAAACTATATCGCTTACTGCAACTGGTACCGCACCAAAAGCTTTTGCAGTAACTGCAGTTAATAAACCAATAGTACCGGCGCCAGTAACCAATACCCGCTTGCCAGCTATGTTTCCTGATCGCTTTATTGCATGCAGCGCTACTGACAGAGGTTCTATCATGGCGCCCAATCCATCATCCATTGCTGCAGGTAACAGATGGCATTGATCTTCCCGCACCGTTACATATTCTGCCATAGCTCCATCCGTTGGCGGATTGGTACTTCCGCTACCCAGCATAATTGTGTTGCGGCAAAGATTAATTCTTCCCGTTTTGCAAAAATCACAAAACCCGCAGGCTCTTGCCGGATTTACTGTCACCCTTGTACCGGGTGCAAGCAAAGACGATGCGTTATTATTTATTGAAACTACTTCTGCCGTTAATTCGTGGCCAAGTATAAATGGCCGTGAAGGAATAAAACTTCCGCAATAGCCATCTTCAAAATAATGCAGGTCTGACCCGCAGATTCCAACTCTTTTTATCCGTAGCAACACCATACCGGGGAGAAGATCGGGCATGAGAAAATTTTCGAGCCGTAAATCTTTAGCGCCATGCAGCACTGCTGCCTTCATTGTGTTATTCATGCGTTAATCAGTTTATGGTTGAATCCGATTGATGTCGGATGAATTTGTAAAACTTGTTTCAGTCCATCAAATTTAAACAATCTCTGAAAAGGATAAGAAATTCAATTTGTAATAAATGAAATAAAAAAAACCGGAACATCTCCGGCTTTGAATGTCTTATTGACTCAATGACTTAATAACTTTACTAAGCAACTTTCAACAAACTGATCTTACTTGTTTCAAACTTCCTCTTTGCATAATCAATATCCAGCAAAAAAGATTTTTCATTAGTGCCCGGCAGTTCAAACATGGCATCAGTTAAAATACTTTCGCAGATACTGCGCAGGCCACGGGCGCCGAGTTTATATTCCATAGCTTTCTCAACCATAAATTCAAGTACAGCAGGCTCAATCGTCAGTTGAATATTTTCCAGTTCAAATAATTTTTTATACTGCTTAATCAATGCATTCTTTGGTTCTGTAAGAATTGCACGCAGCGTAATTGCATCCAATGGGTCAAGATGGGTAACTACCGGTAAACGGCCCAGCAATTCAGGAATAAGTCCGAATGTTTTTAGGTCTGGAGCATTTACATAGCGAAGTAAATTTTTCTTCATGTGTTCCTGTTGTTCTTTGTCAACATTAAAACCAATTGTATTAGTCTGCACCCTGCGGGCAATCACTTTATCAATACCATCAAAAGCGCCGCCGCAAATGAAAAGAATATTCTGAGTGTTAATCTTGATAAGCTTTTGCTCGGGATGTTTTCTTCCGCCTTGCGGAGGCACAAGTACATCGGTTCCTTCTAATAATTTCAACATTCCCTGTTGCACACCTTCACCACTTACATCACGGGTGATGGAAGGGTTATCTCCTTTTCGGGCTATCTTATCTATTTCATCTATATAAACAATGCCACGTTCAGCAGCAGATACATCATAATTACAAACCTGAAGCAATCTTGTCAAAATACTTTCTACATCTTCACCCACATAACCGGCTTCAGTAAATACAGTAGCGTCAACAATAGCGAAAGGTACATTGAGCATACGGGCAATACTTTTTGCCAAAAGCGTTTTACCGGTTCCGGTTTCACCCACCATGATGATATTACTCTTTTCAATCTCTACATCGCCGGAAGCAATGTCTGCTGGTTTTTGTTGTAACCGTTTGTAGTGGTTATAAACTGCAACAGCCAGAATTTTTTTAGCTTCATCCTGACCGATTACATAATCATCAAGAAACTTTTTTATTTCAACTGGCTTTTTTACGTTGAGCTTAAAAGAGGAAGGAGTCTTATCATCTTTGGTCATCAGTTCCTGCTCAATAATTTCACGGGCATGTTCTACGCAATTTTCGCAGATATGGCCTTCCTGACCGGCGATAAGAATTTTTACCTCATCACGGTTGCGGCCGCAGAAAGAACAGTGAAGTGGATTTTTTGCCATGCTTATATAAAATATATTGGACTAAAAACGGGTTTGTGCTTCACAAAATTATAAATCCACCCCGATAGAGGCGGATTTATTTTATAATCGGTTGTTAAGAAGCTGCTTCAGAGAATTTTAGAGTTTATCTACAATTCCATCAACAATGCCATATTCTATGGCTTCTTTGGCATCCATCCAGTAGTCACGGTCAAAATCTTTCATTATCTGGTCAACAGTTTTGCCACAATTGCCAGCCAGAATTTTTGCACTAATCTCTTTTACTTTTCTTGTTTGAATGGCCTGGATTTCCAAATCGGCGCTTACCCCCTGAATATGTCCACCCAGTGAAGGCTGGTGAATCATCACTTCTCCATGCGGGTAAATAAACCTTTTCCCTTTTACACCGCCACTCAATAATATACTGCCCATGGAGGCGGCCAGTCCCATACAAATTGTACTGATGGGTGATTTTATCATTTGCATAGTATCATACATCACCATACCGCTTGTTACTACTCCACCCGGACTGTTGATAAAAAATTTTATTTCCTCACCCGGTTTATCTGCGTCCAGCAAAAGTAATTTGGACACTATTTCTTTTGCGCTTTTATCATCCACCACACCCCAGAGATATACGGCACGTTTTTCAAAAAAATATTTTTCTAATTTCTTGTTCAGCATCTGCAATTCATCCCTTTTGTCTTCACGTTCCGGTTCTTCATCATCGCTTCTCCAGTCGTTATGTAAAAATTGTTTTCTGTTCATGGTTTATATTATTTGTAAAATACTTTTATAAATCAAGGTTTGTAATATGCTTAATTGCTATTGGCAAATTTGCACATTAATCTTTTTTCTGTTTTCTCGGATTTGTCAACAGCACTTCATCCACCAATCCATATTCTTTTGCTTCAGGAGCTGTCATCCAGTGGTCACGGTCAAAATCTTTTTCTATCTGGCTCACTTCTTTGCCTGAATGAAAACTAATGACTTCATACAACTCACTTTTCAGTTTTTTAATTTCCGCCACGGTTATTTCAATATCGCTTGCTTGTCCGCCAATAGCGCCACTCGGTTGGTGCATCATTACTCTTGCATGTTTCAATGCTGCCCGTTTTCCTTTTGTACCTGCCGCAAGCAGAACAGATGCCATTGATGCAGCCACACCAATACAGATAGTAGCAATGTCCGGGGTTACATACTGCATCGTATCATACACACCCAGGCCGCTATACACACTGCCGCCGGGGCTGTTGATGTACATATTGATGTCCCTTGTTCTGTCAGTAGAATCAAGAAACAACAACTGGGCGGTAACAATATTTGCCACTTCATCATTAATGGGATAACCGAGGAAAATAATTCTGTCCATCATCAACCGGCTGTACACATCCATTACGGCTACATTCATGGGTCTTTCCTCAATGATGTTCGGCGTAAGTGCTGTTACAAGATGCGAAGCATAACTGTTGAGTGTATTGCTGGAAAGTCCACGGTGCTTAACTGCATATTTTTCAAATTCAGATTTATAACTCATGGGAAGCGAAGTTTAAGAGTTTAAAAGTTTAGTAGTTTAAAGTGTTAGCTGTTCAGAATATTGAAATTCTTAAAAGTTAACAGCCTCAAACATTCATCGTTGAATTCATCAAATATCCGTCCAAATGGTAAAACCACAAAATTGGTGACAGGAAATAAATGAATTAAGACGATTTGACACAAAAGACCACTGGTTAATCATACTCAGAAGTTTAAAAATTTAGTTATTTAGTTTGTTTTGTTGTAAGGTGTGAACGTTATCATTTGGATAATTCTAATTTTGTTCCAATATTTACAATATTAATTTTTTATACCATGATTGCGTTTGAAGAAAAAATAATAAGATTTCAAAAGGAAAATGACGAGGTACAGAATTTTATTGTTAAAGGGTCTGACGAACATTTAGATCTATTGTTGAGCATAAAGACTCAATTGGATCAGCTTACGGATAAGTTTATCATTTTAATGAGTGAGATAATACCAGGCGCTGGTAAACTTTCTTCCGAAGAACTAAATAAATCAATGCCTTCCTTATTAGATCTTTATTCTTCGTCAATAAAACTTGTTGCAGCATTAAAGAGGAGTGCAACGGCAAATGACATTAAATCTTCATCACAGAGATACTATTCAGAGGTTGAGAATCTCAGGGAATTTATTTATGATTTGGAAAATATCAGGCTGAGTGACGATAAGGATCTGGAAAATCTTTTAGACGGATTAAACAAATTATAGTGGTGAAATTACTATCCACTTCTTCTTTTAGAAACTCTTTAAATACGCTTTGCAAAAGACCTGAAAATGGCTATGGCTCCTGTCTTTTTGATATTTCACAGGTGTTAAAGGATAAATCCTTTGATGATATATTTAACAGGCACTTTCTCATAAGAGAAATGGGTAATGTAAGGGTAATAAAACTACGCATTCAGAATTCTCAACTTAATTATAGCAGTTCGCAGGGGTATAGATTAATAATTTTATGCAACAAAAATCATAATCACATAGTTCTTTTGGAAATATATCCTAAAAAAGGAAGATATAGCAAAAGCGATTTGACAAAGAGAGAATATAAAGACCTTATAGAACTCTATAGCCAGGAACTAAAATCCGGACAGCTTTCAATACAGGAGATATAAATGTGTTTTTAGAAAATTAGCCGCAGAAATAATTCATTTTGACAATTTAAATTAATGATGCTGGTGCTGATGCTCTTCCTGCATCTTCACAAAATCATCTGAACTGATTTCTGTTTCTATGGCGTTGATCTTGCTTTCGGCCCACTCAAATATTTTCTGTGTCTGTATCCGGTTATAAGCATCATCCATATACTTACGATCCTTCATCATTTTTTCTATATAATCATTTACCCAGGGTTGTTCTTCTGCGGTATTGACCATGCCCATATAACCAAACAGTTGCTGCTTCGCAAAATTTCTGACTTCATCCGGCAGTACCTGAAGATTGTTTTTTCTTATTATTCTGTCGCTGATTAATGTCCACTTCAATTGATTTTTAAAAGTGGGAAATTCTGCTTCTGCTTCTTCTTCCGACTTTTCTTTTTCTCCCTGTGTCTTCATCCATTTTTTTAAAAAAAGTTCAGGAAAATCAATTTCTGTATGATCTAATAATTCGTGGTAAACTGCATGCTGAAGCTGACTGCTGGCCTGACTGTTCCAATGAGCCTGTATTTCTTCATTAATCTTTTTTCTGAAATCAGATTCAGTAGCTTCCCTTCCTGCCATATCCGTTGGTCGGGTTTCTTTGTTAGGATAAAGCTGATTGAAAAAATCTTCATCCAATTCTCTTTTTTCCAGCAAGCCAACTTTTGTAATGACTACTTTAAAATATTTATCGGCGGCTGTTGGGTCTTCTTTATTCAAACCAAGATCACCAATTATCCATTCTCTTTCTTTTTCATCAAATGCAGATTTGAGTTGCAGTACTTCGCTGTCATCATTTTTTCTGCCCATCCATTTGCTGCGAAAATTTTCTGCAAAATATTTTACCAAAATTGAATTGTCTTTTTTTGCTCCTCCTTCCACTTCATTACCATCAGCATCTGTTTCTGTAAAATTTACATTCAGCACATTTTCTTCTGTAGTTACAGTTTCCGGTTCGTTCATGTGACCGTGGCGGTTTTGCAGGCGGATAATTTCGCTGTCAATCATTTCATCTGTAACTATTACTTTATAGCGGGTCATTTTTGCAGTTGACAAATCAGCTAATTTAAATTCCGGCTTCATACCTACCTCAAAATTAAAAGTATAATCAACCGGGTTGTTTACATCCAACTGTCGGATGTCCATTTCCAAGGGAAGCGGCTGAGCGAAGATGTCAAGCTTTTCTGTTTCTAAATATTTGATCAGCTCCCGGTCCACACTGCGAAGAACTTCATCAGTAAACAGGGAATTGCCATACATTTTTTTTATAAGGCCTGCAGGCACCATTCCTTTTCTAAAGCCCGGAATATTTGCTTTCTTACTGTAATCTTTCAGTGTTTTTTCAAATGCAGGTAAGTAATCTGTTTTTTCAAGTTTCAGCGTCAGCTTATCATTAAGCAACCCGATATTTTCTTTGGTAACTGTAGCCATGAGGAAAGTTTAAAATGTTTAATAGTTTAAGAGTTTAAGGTTTATCCGGTTCAGGTATTTCTGACAGGGAAGAAAAAATTCTTTTGTTAGAGAATTTTAAACTTTTAAACCTTGAAGTCTTAAACTTTCTTTGTCCGGATGGAGGGACTCGAACCCCCATACCTTACGGCATCAGATCCTAAGTCTGACGTGTCTACCAATTTCACCACATCCGGGATCTAAATTCCAAAAAGAAAATTCCAAATTCCACTTTAGTGAGGCACCCAACTGGAATTTGGGATTTGGAATCTGTTATTTCAATTTAGGGTCGCAAAACTAAGTGTTTCCTTCCAGAAAAAGCGACAGCTTTTCATTAAATTCGCATTCTGTCTATGCCAAATGGAAACACAGGAAAAAAAACATAAGTATAATCTGGATGAGGAGCAGGAAAAAAAACTGATCCTCAGGGAATACCGTGCCTTGCTGCGGGCATTAAAAACAAAACTGAAACCCGGAGACAAAAAATCTATCCGGGTTGCTTTTGAAATGGCCGTGGATGCTCATAAAACCATGCGCCGTAAAAGCGGTGAACCTTATATTCTTCATCCGCTTGCCGTAGCAAGAATTTGTGTGGAAGAAATTGGACTTGGTGTCCGCTCCACCATTTGTTCACTTTTACATGATACGGTAGAAGATACGGACATCAGCCTGGAAGATATTGACCGGGAATTTGGAAATGAGATTTCAAAAATTGTAGATGGGCTTACAAAAATCTCAAATGTTATTGACGTAAATGCATCCAAGCAGGCAGAGAATTTTAAAAAAATATTGCTCACACTTACGGATGACCCCCGTGTAATCCTGATTAAGCTCTCCGACAGACTGCATAATATGCGAACACTGGATCACATGAAGGTGGAGAAGCAATTAAAAGTTTCTTCGGAAACAGTGTATGTGTATGCACCCCTGGCCCACCGCATGGGATTGTATAATATTAAAACAGAGATGGAAGATCTGGCCATGAAATACCTGGAGCCGGATGCATATAAAGAAATTGCACAAAAACTTTCGGAAACAAAAAAAGAAAGAACAAAATACATCAATGAATTTATTAAACCCATAAAAGAGAAATTGGAGAAAGCTGATTTTGATTTTGAAATTTATGGCCGTCCAAAACATATTCTTTCTATCTGGAGCAAAATAAAAAAGAAGGGAGTGAGTTTTGAAGAAGTGTATGATCTCTTCGCTATTCGTGTTATTCTTAATTCACCACCAGAAAAAGAAAAAGAAGATTGCTGGAAAGTTTATTCTTTTATTACAGATGAATACTCTCCTGCGCCGGAGCGGCTGCGGGATTGGCTGAGCAATCCTAAAAACAATGGTTACGAAGCGCTGCATACAACCGTGATGGGCCCGCAGGGAAAATGGGTGGAAGTGCAGATTCGTACTCAACGGATGAATGAAATTGCTGAGAAGGGTTTGGCCGCTCACTGGAAATATAAAGAAGGAAGTTCAGACGAGAGCCGGTTTGATAAATGGTTTCAGCAAATAAGGGAAGTAATTACCAGCCAGGATACGGACTCGGTTGACTTTCTCCAGGATTTTAAAACCAGTTTTCTTACTGAAGAAATTTATATCTACACCCCTAAAGGTGATGTAAAAATGTTGCCGGTTGGCGCCACTGCTCTTGATTTTGCATTTGGAATACACAGCGCTATTGGTGTAAAAACAATTGGCGCCAAAGTAAATCACAAATTGGTTCCGCTTAGTCATAAACTGCGCAGCGGAGATCAGGTGGAAATTATTACCAGCAATAAACAAAAACCATCCGAGGACTGGTTGGGTTTTGTAGTTACATCAAAAGCAAAAGGAAGAATAAGGGATGCACTGAAAGAAGAAAAAAGAAAAATAGCTGATGAAGGAAAATACACCGTGCAGCGGAAAATAGAAGCCATGGGTGTTGCATTTAACCAGCATAATATAGATGAGGTATGGTCTTATTACAAACTCAGTTCTTCACTCGATCTTTTTTACCAGGTGGCAGTAAAAAATATAGATCTCAAAGAACTGAAAGAGTTCAAGGTTTATGGCGATAAATTAGAAGCGCCAAAACCGGTGAAAGTGCATGAGCAAAAACCTGAATACATTCCACATGCATTAAATAAAAAAGATGCCGAGCTGATAATTTTTGGAGAAAGCAGTGATAAGATAGTTTACAATCTTGCCAACTGCTGCAAGCCCATTCCGGGTGATGATGTATTTGGTTTTGTAACAACAGGAAAAGGATTAACCATTCACCGTAACAACTGCTCCAATGCTGCAAAACTGATGGCCAATTTTGGTCACCGTGTGGTAAAAACAAAATGGGCTAAGAATAAAGAAATATCCTTCCTTACCGGTTTAAAAATTGTGGGACTTGATGATGTGGGTGTGGTAAATAAAATCACCAATCTTATTTCGGGTGAATTAAGAATTAATATTTCTGCTCTTACTATTGAAGCAAAAGAAGGATTGTTTGAAGGAAA
This sequence comes from Bacteroidota bacterium, assembly GCA_031418795.1. Taxonomy (GTDB): domain Bacteria; phylum Bacteroidota; class Bacteroidia; order Chitinophagales; family Chitinophagaceae; genus VBAS01. Next base: position 24,518 of record JANOJO010000167.1, read on the forward strand.
TATTAAACTGTATGTACACGACAAGGAAGAGCTGGATGAATTAGTAAACAGTTTATTGAATTTACCCGGCATTGAAAAAGTGGAACGGTACGATACAGAAGCAGTTTAAAGAATTGTAATTTCAAATCTGGAGAAAAAACATAAAAAGAAATATTGCTATCTTTCAACCACTTATTTTTTACCAACTGATTAGTAACTGCTATGAGAAAGTGTTGTGCTGTATTTGTTTTTATTTCATGTATTTGCTTTTTCAGCATCCAGGCTTTATCTCAGGGTTGTATTTCCACAAATAATAATACAGTAATAAATTTTTCATGCGGGCAACTCTGCGGCCCGGTAAATCTGCAGGTACCTGATCTGAAAACTTCTTCAGATTATATTGTTTCAACTATTCCTTATACTCCGTATGCTTTTACATCAGCAACAGGAATTCAGGATTTTATTATTTATGACGATGACAAGTATAGCACTCTTTCCGGAATCGGATTTCCTTTTTGTTTTTATGACTCGGTATTTACCCAGGTTATAGTTGGTTCTAACGGAGTCATTTCATTTGATTATGAATTTACAACCTGCCCTCCAAACACTTCAGCAGCCTGGAATATTTCAAATCCTATTCCATTTAACTCAGGTTTTACAATCTGTAATCCAAATACTTCCAATTATCCGAGAGCAAGTATAATGGGTGCTTTTATGGATCTTGATCCAAGAACAAGTCCGGCTTCAAGCCCGGCAAATAGAAAAATTGAATGGAGAACCGAAGGCGATATACCATGTCGTCGTTTTATAGCCAGCTATTTTAATATTGGTGTTTTTCAAGCCACAGCATGTGGTTTAAGTACACCAGCTACTTTTCAAATTGTCTTATATGAATCTACAGGATTAATTGAAATTTATATTGCAAATAAGATTTGTCCTGCCTTAGGCACTAATGGCAGTAATGCCATACTTGGAATAATGGACTGGACAAGAACAAAAGCCGTAGCAGCCCCTGGTAAAAATGGAACTGCCTGGACTGCACAAAACGAATCATACCGCTTCACCCCTTCCGGCGGTGCATCAAGATTTATCAACTCCCAACTTTTTACTTTAGGGGGAACACTTATAACCACTGCAACACCGGCTAACATAACGCCCGGTTTAATTGATCTTAGTTTTCCCAATATTTGCCCAGCCGGCAACACCGAACAATTTGTTGTAAGAACAAGTTATACCTCCTGCAGTGCGCCGGGCTTTAATATTGTAACTGACGATACCATCACTATAAATAAAACTGTTTCATTGAATGCTACAGTTAATGCAGTAAATATTAATTGTGCCACAGGCGCCACAGGATCTATTACTGTAAATGTTCCGGCAGGCAGCGGTGTGCAACCCTATCAGTATTCATTGAACGGCGGTCTATTGCAGGCAAGCAATGTTTTTACAAACCTTAATACAGGAGCATACACTGTGTTTGTTACTGATATTAATGGATGCAGCAGCACCCTGAATGTTTCTATTATCCAATCAGGTTCTTTCGGATTGGGTACATCGGTTACTAATTCATCTTGCCCCGGTGTAAACAATGGAACGATTCTTATTTTACCGCCAACTATTTATTTACCCATTCAATATTCTTTGAATGGCGGCCCGCCCCAAACAATTAATTTTTTTAATAACCTGCCTGCAGGTACATATATAATTACAGCAATTGACGCAGTTGGTTGTACGGGATCAACTACAGTTGTAGTAAACCAGGGTACAGGTGTTACTGCAAGTTTTACCACCACTCCTACTTCCTGCTCTGGTGCAATCAATGGTAGCATTACAATAATACCCGGCGCAGGCACTGCACCCTTTACATATTCACTCAACGGAGCAGCTTATCAACCGGGTAATGTATTTACAGGGTTGGCGGCAATCACTTATACAATTAATGTAAGGGATGCCAATGGGTGTAATACAAATTTTCCTGTTACAATAAATCCGGGTGCGGCATTAAATGCCACTATCAGTAAAACAGATGTGATTTGTAATGGAGCAAATAATGGAACCATCACTGTAAATATTTCTAATGGCTCCCCTCCGTTTCAATATTCTTTGGATAATATTTTATGGCAACCCGGTAATATTTTTACCGGGCTGGCTGCGGGTACTTATACAGTTTATTACAGGGATATTAATGCCTGCTCCAATTCGCAATCAATAACCATTACACAACCAACTATATTAAATGTATCTGCAACCACGCTGCCGGCAGTTTGTTTTGGGCAGGCAAATGGAATTATCCGTGTTACAGTAACTGGTGGGGCTGCTCCTTATCAATATTCATTGGATGGTTTTACCTATCAAACCGTGGATTCATTCTTAGTAACTGCCGGATCTTTTGTAGTGTATGTAAGAGATATTAATGGATGTGTAAATACACAAAATGTGATAGTAACCCAGCCCGCAATTTTATCTTTAAGTCTTGCTATGCAAAATGCAAGTTGCAATGGCGGAGCAGATGGACGGATTACTGCAACCGCAGGCGGTGGTAATGGCGGACTGCAATATTCAATTGATGGTGGAGTAACCTACCAGGCTTCAAATATTTTTAATGTGCTCCCCGGTTCCTATACCATTATTATAAAAGATGTAAAGAACTGTACTGTGTCGCAATCAATCACGGTTGGCCTTTCTAATAATCTTTCAATTACTCCTGCTGCTGATCAAACAATTTGCGAAGGAAGTACGGCGCAGTTGGGTGTGACTACGAATGGCAATCAATTTATATGGACACAGGCTGCATCATTAAATAATGCCGCTATTCAAAATCCAATTGCATCACCAACTATTACCACTCAATATATAGTTACAGCTTCATTTGGTTTGTGCAACGGGCAGGATACAATAATAGTAAACGTTAATCTTGCCCCTGTTCCCGATGCAGGAACAGATGGTGATATTTGTTTTGGACAAAGCTATCAGTTGCTGGGGTCAGGGGGTGTTCAATATAATTGGACACCGGCAACATCTCTTAGCAGTTCAATATTATCAAATCCGCTTGCATCACCACCGCAAACTATTACTTACAGTTTAAGTGTTGTTGATGCTATTGGATGCCCATCAATAATACAAGACCAGGTAATAATAAATGTAACACCGCCAATCATTGTACAAACATTTCCTTCAGACACAGTAGTTTTTAACGGCGACCAGTTTCAGTTATTAGCAACATCAGCGGGTACCAATTATACATGGAGTCCGCCGATTGGATTGAGCAATCCTTTAATACCAAATCCAATACTTACTGTAACAACAGATATAAGTTTTATGGTAACAGCAACTACTTCTGCCGGTTGCCGTGGCGATGGTGTGGTAAATATTAAAGTGTACAATGGCCCTGAAATTTATGTGCCTACTGGTTTTACTCCAAATGGCGATGGCAAAAATGATAAGTTCAAACCCTTTCCGGTTGGTATTACCAATCTGAATTATTTCAAGGTATTTAACCGATGGGGGCAACTAGTTTTTTCTACCACAATATTTAATGACGGCTGGGATGGAAAAGTTGGCGGAATGGATCAACCCACAGGAACATTTGTTTGGATGGTGCAGGGTGTGGCAAGAGATGGAAGAGTGATTACAAAAAGAGGAACGGTGACATTAATAAGGTAAAGCAAACCCCCAGCCCCTGAAGAGGAGCAAGAAAAATCTTTCATTTCGGGTTGAGGTGAATAATTGTGGAAAGAAATTTTCATCAGACATGAAATTATTTCAAATGCTTTTTGTTGTTCCCTTATTTTTGCTCCCGTTGTAAAAGTGGTTTTTGAAATTTGGTTTAAGTTAATTTTTAAAATTTACTAAATCAATACAGCTTAGTAGAAATAAAAAAGAAAGTTTACAAAAAATAAAAAACTTTTCTAAAGGCGGACTCTAAAGTCTCCGCCTTTCGGCGGAGGTTTGGGGGTTTTCAATATGGTAGATGTAATACTTGGTTTGCAATGGGGCGATGAAGGGAAAGGAAAAATTGTTGACTTTTTTGCTCCGGGTTACGATGTTATTGCCCGTTTTCAGGGTGGCCCCAATGCCGGGCATACACTTTATGTAAATGATAAAAAAGTGGTGCTTCACCAGATTCCTTCCGGTGTGTTTCATGAAAATAAAATAAACCTTATTGGAAACGGGGTGGTGCTGGATCCGGTAACATTAAAAAAAGAATGTGATACCGTTTCATCATTTGGGGTTGATCTCAGGAAAAATCTTTTCATCTCAGAAAGAACGCATCTTATTTTACCCACACACCGGGCATTAGATAAAGCTTCGGAGCTTGCAAAAGGAAATGATAAGATTGGATCTACATTAAAAGGAATTGGCCCCACATACATGGATAAAACCGGAAGAAATGGTTTGCGGGTTGGTGATCTTTTAAGACCTGATTTTAAAAAGCATTACGATAAACTGGTTGCCAAACACCGGCAACTACTCGATGCCTATTCTTTCAATGAAGATATTTCGGCATGGGAAAAAGAATTTTTTGAATGTGTGGAGTTTTTAAAACAACTTAATATTGTAAATGGTGAATATTTCATCAACAAACTGATTGCTTCAGGAAAAAAAGTTTTGGCAGAGGGTGCACAGGGCAGTATGCTGGATATTGACTTTGGCACTTTTCCATTTGTTACATCATCCAATACAATTTCTGCAGGGGTTTGCAGCGGGCTGGGCATTGCGCCGCAACAAATAAAAGATGTGCTGGGTGTCACAAAGGCTTATTGCACCCGTGTTGGCAGCGGTCCTTTTCCTACAGAGTTGGATAATGCAACCGGGGAGGAATTAAGAAAAATCGGAAATGAATTTGGCGCCACCACCGGCAGGCCACGCCGCTGCGGCTGGATTGATTTGGTTGCCCTTAAATTTGCCTGCATGATAAACGGGGTAACAAAAATTGTAATGACAAAAGCCGATGTGCTGGATAGTTTTAAAGAATTGGAAGTTTGTACATCTTACCTTGCAGATGGAAAGTCAACGCAGGAAATTCCTTTTAGTTTGACAGGAATTGAACTTCAACCTGTGTATAAAAATTTTGCGGGATGGAATACGGATTCAACTGTTTTAAAAAATGAAAAAGATATTCCGGCCTCCATGCAGCATTATGTAAATTTTATTAATCAATACCTGGGAGTGCAGGTGAAATATATTTCCAACGGGCCTGGCAGGGATCAGATAATTTCTTTAACTTGAAAAATGATAAAAAATTATAATAAAAATTTGGCAGTTTAAAAACTTCGCTTAAATTTTACATCGAATAATTTTATTGTATGACTATGAAATCTGCAAAAGGAAAAAAATCTTCTGAAAAGATTGAAAATTCATCTGCTCACGAAGCGGAAAAGAAACCTGTATCCAAATCCAAAAAACAAATGGAAGATGAGGATGATGATTTGGATGATGAGGAGGAAACAGACGTAAAAGCAACTTCTAAGAAATCTGGCAAAACATCTGCTGCAAAAAAAGGAAGTGACGACGACGACGATGCAGATGCAGAAGAAGTAAAGGATGATTGGGAAAAACCAGAGGCTGAAGAAGAATGGGATCCGGATTTTGATGAATTTGATATCCCTGATTCAAAAGGAAAGAAAGCAGCCGGCTCCGGTACTATGAAGAAAGGCGCTGATGATGATGATTTGAAAATGGATGATGAGTTTAAGGATCTTTTTAATGATGATGCCGATGGAGAAGATGGAGATGACGACGATTATTAATTCGTGTAATTTTTCTCACGTTTTATTTTGAACGCAACCAATACTACCTGTAGCTTTACTATTGTTGATTTTATTACGGTAAAGAAAAAAATGCTGAACTGGGCCAACCAGTACGGCATTTTTTGTTTTTTGGATAATCATAACTACCAGTTGGCACCACATTCTGTGGAGTGTATTCTTGCTGCCGGTGTAAAAAGAGAATTCAGTGCAGAACCCGGCACTGCATTAAGTGATTTACAAAAATTTATTGAAGAAAAACCTGCCTGGCTATTCGGCCACCTGGGTTATGATCTTAAAAATGAAATGGAGAACCTGAGTTCTTCTTATAAAGATTTTCTTAAATTTCCTGCCACTTATTTTTTTGAACCGGAAATTATCATCCGGCTTACAGAAAAAGAATTAATAGTAGAAAGCGATGCGGATGCAAAACTGATTTTTCAACAGTTGATGGCAACAGATGCGGGTGCAGAAAAAGAAATTAATCATATTCCGTATATTCTTCAGCAACGGTTTTCAAAAAATGAATACATTGAAACAGTTGGCAAACTGAAGAACCATATTCTCCGCGGCGATTGTTATGAAATAAATTTTTGCCAGGAATTTTTTGCAGAAGATGCATTCATTGATCCGGTGAAAGTTTATCATCAGCTCAGTGCATTGTCCCCCAATCCATTTTCTGCTTTGTACAAACTGCATGATAAATTTTTAATTTGCGCCAGCCCTGAAAGATTTTTAAGAAAGGAAGGAAATAAAATTTTATCGCAACCCATCAAAGGTACCTCATCCCGTCACCTGCAGGATAAAAAGATGGACGATGAAAGCAGGGTTAATCTTTTTACAAGTGATAAAGACAGATCTGAAAATGTAATGGTGGTAGATCTTGTACGCAATGATCTTTCACGGGTTTGTATTGAAGGCAGTGTACAGGTGGATGAGCTTTATGGCATTTATTCATTTCCACAGGTACATCAAATGATTTCTACGGTAAGCGGGAAGTTGAAAAAAAATATTTCTTTTAAAGAAATTATCAACGCTGCTTTTCCCATGGGTTCCATGACAGGTGCACCTAAAAAAAGAGTGATGGAATTAATAGAACAATATGAACGATCAAGGCGTGGAATTTTTTCAGGTGCATTGGGATATATCACGCCGGAAAGTGACCTGCCTGCCGGACAGGCAGGTTTTGATTTTAATGTTGTAATAAGAAGCATCATGTACAATGCTTCAGAAAAATATCTTTCTTTTATGGCAGGTTCGGGCATTACTTTTTACAGTGATGCGGAGAAGGAGTATGAAGAATGTTTGTTGAAAGCAGGGGCGATGAAAGGGGCGTTAATGGAGTGAAATAATATTTTGAAATTATACCTGAAGTAATGGACTATCCCGATGAAATAAAACACCACGCAAACAGCATCTCAAATTTTAAGTAAAAATGAAGACCCATAAGAAACTAAATTTTTTTTTCAATTTGTTTTCGTAATTTTTGCTACCTAATTTATTTTTATGAAACGTATTTTATTTTTTGCAGCCTTATTTTTTTTAGTAAGCAGCAAGTTATTTTCCCAATCAAAACCATACCATGTGGTATTTGACATTACAACCGGCGATTCGGCCACACACCAGCGGGTGATAAAATGGATACTGAGCATTGTGGAAGCACATCCCGATGCAAAAATTGAAGTGGTGTTTTATGGAAAATCATTGCCCATGGTGGAAAAAGAAAAATCATCAGTGGCCGGTGATGTAAGAAAACTGGCTGCTGGTAATAATGTAACCTTTGTTGTATGCGAACAAGCCATGCAAGTTTATAAAGTAGAAAAAAACATGCTGTTGCCGGGAGTAAAAACGGTGCCAGATGCCATTTATGAACTCATCAGCAGGCAGGCAGACGGGTATGGTTATATAAAAGTAACCAATTGAAAAAACCTGTTTGTAACTCTTCTCACACTCCCATTCATTTTTATTCAGCAACTTTGCAGTCCATTTAATGAAAACATTTTTTAAAAATAATATTTTGCTGATAGCAGGCATTGCTATTGGTGCAGCCGCAGGTTTTTTTTACTGGCAACAAATTGGCTGCAACACAGGCACCTGTATGATCACTTCCAAATGGCATAACAGTACTGCTTATGGCGCCATGATGGGCGGGCTATTATTCAGTATGTTTAAAAAATCATTGCTTCCCGGTGCAAAAGAGAAGGAAAAAGAAAATGAGTGAAAAGAAAAAATCAAGAAGTTACCTGGCTTCATCTCTTGGATGCTATTGTCCACGCTGCCGGCAAGGAAAACTTTTTATGACCCCTGTAAGTGTCAGCCTGAAAAAAAATATGGCAATGAATAAGAATTGCCTTGTGTGTGGCCAGCCATCAGAAAAAGAACCGGGTTTTTATTATGGCACCGGCTATGTAAGTTATGCCCTGGCTGTTGCCATCAGTGTATCAAGTTTTGTTGCCTGGTTTGTATTAATCGGCATGTCAGTAAAAGACAACCGCTTTTTTTTCTGGATAGGAACAAATGCAGTTTTATTAATATTTCTTCAACCCTGGTTGATGAGACTATCCCGAAGTATATGGATATCCTGGTTTGTAAAATATGAACCAGATTGGAATAAGAAACCTTTAAACAAGGAAGATCTCGAGAGAATTATTCCTGAACATCAAATGAGTAACTGACCGGCATTTCACTATTTTTGCCGCCCCCCATTGAATTTTGTTCAGAGGTGGATGAAGGAGACTTGTCCGAGTGGTTGAAGGAGCACGCCTGGAAAGTGTGTATACGGGAAACCGTATCGAGGGTTCGAATCCCTCAGTCTCCGCAAATGAGCACTGCAATTGCCCCGCCAGGGGGCAATTTTACTTTTGAGCCGTTGCAAGCTTGCCTGCATAAGTGCGAAAAAAGAAAAATTGACAGGCGCGAAGCGCCGGGGCAATGAAGTGCGAAATTTAAGCCCCCCATCCGGGATCACCGCAGGTAATCTCTCAGTCTCCGCTCTCACCCTCCAAGGTCCTGGAAAGGCGAAGGAGGGTTTACTCTTGAATGGGCGAGGAATGGTTTAAGTTAAGGAGTAACTTATAACAACAATTCGATTCAATTTTCAAACAATTTCTTTTTTTTCAATAATAATTCTGGAGCTTTAGGGTAGTTAAATATCTTGCCAAACTAAACAGAAAAGTATTATAATTTTTCTACCAGAATGCCGGATTAACTTTTATTAAAATCAAAATCATGAAAAAATTAATTTCTTTTACAGTGGTAACTCTTTTTTTGTCAATTTCAAAGGCCCAGGATTTTCAAATCAGCCTTCAAAATATCCCTATAGCCACTCAAACCCAGATCGATAAATG
>JANOJO010000168.1:0-16388 GCA_031418795.1 Bacteroidota bacterium
AGGACATTTTTGGGCATGATGGGAAAAGCACCCCTCCTATTAATACCGCAATAAGAATAAATCCAATTACTGGTGACGGAATAATTATTTTAGAAACAGGTAATCCGACCTTAGCGACAAACTTAGCAAGCGACTGGGTATTCCTGGAAACAGGAAAAGTTGATACTTTACTTTTTATCATGCTTATAGGGAAAATGATTACAATTCTTATAATAGGGTTACTTTTAATCACCGTTTTCGTTATAGGAATAGGAGTAATACGAAAGAAAAGAAAAACTGCTGCCAGTCGAGTAAGCAAGGGGGATTTCACCCCCTGCTCCTCACAGAACCGTACGTGAACCTCTCGATTCATACGGCTCTTCAAGATGATGTTGGCAATTAATAAGCCGGGCATACACTCCAATGGGCAAATAAACTTGGTTGTAATTTATACAATGTATTGAGCCATCTTCGGCTCTTGTACAAATTCATCCGCTTGTTCCATTTGCACCATTTTTCAAGTCGTCTGTTTACAAATCGCCAAATGTCGTTCAGGTCTCTTTTTATAAAATGGCAGTAATAGTTTTGCCAACCACGTACTAATGGATTCAACAGATTGGCGACTACATATATACTTCCCGTTCGGGTATGCAGCCGCAAGCTGCGTATCTTATCCATTATACTTTTCTTCGATGCCTTCGATGGCGAGGGAAGTATTAGCAGCTTCCATTCCCCTTCCACTTTTACCCATTGCGGTGTAAACTCGTAACCGCCCATTTCAAAAGTGTGAACTTCATTTACACTTCTTTTTGTTTGGCTTCGGGTTAAACAAATGATTTGAGTTTTGATGGGGTGAATGGTTAATCCACATTCTGTAAAACGGTTTTGTAGTTTATTCAAAATGCTTTGTGCTATCTGTTCCCGCCTGGCGTGAATGATGATGTCATCTGCATAGCGTTCAAACCGGATACCCGGATAGTTTTGTAGCATCCATCCATCAAACACTACATGCAAATACAGGTTGGATAACAGCGGACTGATAACTCCTCCCTGCGGTGTACCCCTTTGTGGTTGTGTTTTACTTCCATCTTCATTTACTATGCTGGCTTTTAACCACCGGCTTACATAAAGGCTTACCCATTTTTCTTTGCAGTAAAATTGTAGTGCCTTCAACAGTTTGTCGTGTGGTATGCTATCAAAATAATTTTTGATGTCCAGCGTAATCACATACGGGTACTGCTGGCAATTGAACTTTGCCTTACGCAATGCGTCATGCATACTTTTGCCTGCTCTGTACCCATACGAGTTTTGATGAAAGTGTGGTTCTAAACATTTCTCTAAATGTACCCGTACTACTTGTTGTGCTATCCTGTCTATCAACGCAGGCAGACCTAACACTCTTTTACTTCCATTCTTTTTAAGAATGCTGACCGCCTTAATGGCTTTTGGAAAATAACTTCCTGATGCAAGCCGTATCCACAACTGATACAGTAGCCGACTGCGATGAGTATGTAAATACTCCCACGTCATACCATCTGTTCCAGCCGCTTCGCCGCCTTGCTTTACATGTTGATACGCTTCCCATACCATCGTTGTAGTTATGGGTACGCTTACTCCTTGTTTGCAAAACAGTTCAATCATTCCTTTCGGTTGTTTAATGTTTTATCAATTTTGGCATCTTGTGTATCCCTTCGCTCCATGTACTTTCATACACTTCATCGCTACTACAGATACATCCGTCCCTGTTGATGGTTTAATGAAGGCGTATTACTTCTTACGGGTGCTCCGCTTGATGATTTCGCCTCTATACTTTTCGTACGTTCTGGTATAACTTCAAACGACTTTACCTATTAAGTATATTCAACCAGTACAGGTTCTCCAGTTCCGCCTTTGCGCCTGTCTGTAAGTCCCGGCGGCTTTATCCCGGATGCAGCTAACACTTCTGGCAACTTGTATCGAATGTTAACTCTGTTGAAACAATCATGTGCATCATTTCTTTTTGCATCGGTAACAATTATCGAGACCTCACAGCCGCTTCACTATGCGTTCGGCTCTTACAAACTCACCTGTTGTATCGTTCACCACCTCGCACCTTAGTGCAACGCAGCATACAACCGGTTTGATGGTGAAGGTTGCTCTGCTTCTCCCATCAAGAGACCTGCTCTCATCACAAAGGCAGCTTCGCTGGACACACACAAAAATATTGCTGCAAGTGGGGCTGGACATTGAAACATCAGCTAAGTACTACTATCAGCAGTAGTCCGGGCTCGACGAATAAAGCCCAGCAAAAGTTTTTAACTTCATCAACAAAACAAAGCCAAGCTGCAGTACCGAGTTGGACATTATAAAATCCCCCACCTGCAGCAATACCTGACCGTAAGCTCTTCACTTTTAAAAAATTCTCTAAAGAATAATCATCGTACCCTCCCACATTTTGTGGCCTACGACCCCTCCTGAGGTCGGTGCTCGTTTCGTTTATAAATCATGGAATTCCTTATTGCCAAATTCATTTCCTTTATCCTATACTTTAATCTCCTCTTTCATGAAATCGCAACATGCCATATGACTGAATAATTCAAAATAATAATTAGCTTTATCAGGAGCTTATTTAAGGATGAACTATTTCACAGAAAATAAACTACTATGGCAACTGTAATGAGAAATATACATGCAAAAAATATTGATGAATATATTGCATGCTTTCCCGAACAAACGCAGTATTTGCTGGATAAAATAAGAATGACAATAAAAAAAGCAGCGCCTGCTGCAGAAGAAACAATCAGCTATGCTATACCCACCTTTACGCTTAAGGGCAACCTGGTTCATTTTGCAGGATATAATAATCATATCGGGTTTTATCCCGGTGCAGCAGGAGTGGCAGCATTTAGTAAAGAAATATCTGTCTATAAATGGGCAAAAGGTTCGGTTCAATTTCCGATTGACAAACCACTTCCGCTCGGACTGATAACTAAAATTGTAAAATTCAGAGTGAAGCAAAATCTGGAAAAAGCAAAAACAAAAGTGAAAAATAAATGATAAGTAAGTGTAAAATAATAAAGAATTAGTTCGGATAATTAATGTAATAGTCAAATCAACAGACAATAAATAAATCACTTAAAACTTAGTTTATGCAAAAGATGAATTTCTCCACAAGCATTAATGCACCAAAAGAAAAAGTATGGAAAGTTCTATGGGAAGATTCCACTTACAGACAATGGACCAGTCCTTTTTTTGAAGGCTCATACGTGGTAACCGACAATTGGAAAGAAGGAACTAAAGTCTTATTTCTTTCACCCGCGGGAAGTGGTATGGTGAGCACTGTGGCAACCAACAGGGCCAATGAATATATGTCTTTTAAACACCTGGGAGAAGTGAAAGACGGTGTGGAAGATACAACGGGTGAAAAAGTAAATGCGTGGGCTGGTGCAATGGAGAACTATACCCTTAAAGAAACAGCAGGTGTTACTGAGTTGGTTGTTGAGATGGATATAACTGATGAATTTAAAGATATGTTTACGAGTGTATGGCCAAAGGCATTAGAACTTGTAAAAAACTTATCAGAAAATAAAAACTAAGACACAATTCCATGCCAACAAAAATTTTTGTAAACCTGCCGGTAAAAGATTTAAAAAGGTCAATTGATTTTTTCACTCATCTTGGTTTTACTTTTAATCCGCAGTTTACTGATGAGAAAGCAGCCTGTTTAATTATTAATGACGGCAGCATTTATGCCATGCTTCTTACAGAAGAAATGTTTAAAATTTTTACCAAAAAAGAAATAGCCGATGCTACAAAAACAACTGAAGTGCTGATTGCCCTTGATGCGGAAAGTAAAGAACAGGTAACTGAAATAATAAATAAAGCATTGGAAGCTGGCGGCACTACTTATAGCGAACCCATGGATCATGGCTGGATGTACCAGCACAGCTTTGCAGACCCGGATGGGCATCAATGGGAAATTTTATATATGGACGAAACCAGAATGCCACAATAAGTCAGTCATTGTAAAACAGTAAGAATTTTTTTTAGAAATATTATTGATAACAAAAAAAACAAAAATCATGAGTCCAAAAAAGATTAAAATATTCTATTGGATATTCACTTTATTATTTGCAGCATTTATGACATGGTCAACTATTCCGGGCTTATTATCTGATCCGGATGCAATGAAATTCATGCACGATTATCTTGGTTATCCAAATTATTTTATTTTATTTATCGGCATTGCAAAACTGCTGGGTATTGCAGTTATTTTAATTCCCGGTTTTTCCAGAATAAAAGAGTGGGCTTATGCAGGACTGTTCTTTGATTTGGTTGGCGCCACTTATTCAATCCTTGCTTTGGGAAAATTAGAAATTGGAATTCTCTTTATGATAGTTCCGTTTGCATTGGGAATATTGTCTTATGTTTTTTTTCATAAAAAATTAAACCTTGATTTATTGAACAAAGCTGGATAAATCTTTAAAATTTATTTAATGCAGAACAAAAAGACTTCTTATTAAGTATCTTTCGTTTCTAACAGACCAGCTAAATTCCGGCAATGATTTCAACACTGCTTATTACCATTTTTGTTTTGGGTTATACGGCTATCGCTTTGGAACAACCCCTTCGGCTGAACAAAGCCGCCTCTGCCCTGCTTACCGGTGTACTTTGCTGGACGGTTTATATTTTAAGCGGCCATGCATATACTGAAGTAACAGATGAACTCATCCATCATTTTGGTGAAATATCTTCCATACTTTTTTTCCTGCTGGGCGCCATGACGATTGTGGAGCTGATTGATTCGCACAATGGATTTGAAATAATTACTAGCCGGATAACAACCACAAGCAAAAGAAAATTATTAGTGATTATTTCCATTATCACTTTTTTTCTTTCGGCCATACTTGATAATCTTACTACCGCCATTGTGATGACTTCGCTCAGTTCAAAATTATTAACGGAAAAAGAAGACCGGTGTTGGTTTGCCGGCATGATCATTATTGCAGCTAATGCCGGTGGTGCCTGGTCGCCGCTGGGCGATGTAACCACAACCATGCTTTGGATTGGCGGTCAAATAACAGCAGGAAATATTATTTTAAAAACTTTTCTTCCTTCATTAGCAGTTTTAATTATTCCTTTGTTCATTGCTTCCTTTCGTTTCAAAGGAAAATTTCTTGCAGAAACTCATGCTGTTCATTTAAAAAAAGAAGCAGACCGGGAAGGTATTATGATGCTGTTTTTCGGAATTGGTTTCCTTCTTTTTGTTCCCCTCTTTAAAACAATTACACATTTACCACCCTTTATGGGCATGCTGCTTGCACTTGGCTTATTGTGGATTATCACCACTATTATTCATTCAGATAAAGATGAGAGCACAAAAAATAAATTTACTGTTTCTAATGCATTGCGAAGAATTGATACGCCAAGTATTCTTTTTTTTCTTGGAATATTATTAGCTGTAGCAGCTTTAGAATCTTTCGGCTTGTTGAAAGAAGCAGCCCAGTTTTTAAACTCAACATTAAAAAATGATTACCTAATAGGGATTACACTGGGTATTCTTTCTGCTATTGTTGACAATGTACCATTGGTTGCAGCATCACAGGGCATGTACGATTTGCAAACATACCCAACCGATCATAATTTCTGGGAGTTTATTGCACTCACTACCGGTACCGGCGGCAGTATGATCATTATTGGCTCGGCAGCCGGGGTAGCTGTCATGGGTATTGAAAAAATAAATTTTGGCTGGTACATGAAAAAAATTTCTTTGCTTGCACTGGCAGGATTTGCTGCAGGTGTATTAGTTTATTTAGCACAGCAACTCCTCTTTTAAGTCCACTTCATTCAAATAAATTTTAAGCCCAATCCCTTACCTTTGCGGCTTTATATTTCAACAGGTATTTTTTTTAAACCAACTATATTTTATGGCAGATATTTTTGAAAGGTTATTGAAAAATTATGGGCCAATTGGTCAGCACAGGAAACGGGCACATGGTTATTTTGCTTTTCCAAAATTAGAAGGTGAAATAAGCAGCCGCATGATGTTTCGTGGCAAAG
This sequence comes from Bacteroidota bacterium, assembly GCA_031418795.1. Lineage (GTDB taxonomy): Bacteria > Bacteroidota > Bacteroidia > Chitinophagales > Chitinophagaceae > VBAS01. The sequence goes on from JANOJO010000168.1 coordinate 6,019, forward strand.
AAGTAATTGTTTGGAGCCTGAATAATTATCTCGGTTTGGCAAACCATCCTGAAGTACGCAAAGCAGATGCTGAGGGTGCAGCAGAATTTGGACTTGCCCTGCCCATGGGTGCCCGCATGATGAGTGGAAACAGTAATCAGCATGAGCAGTTGGAAAAAGAACTGGCTGAATTTGTAGCAAAAGAAGATTGTTCATTATTAAATTATGGTTACCAGGGAATGGTAAGCCTGATAGATGTACTGTGCAGCCGGCATGATATAATTGTGTATGATGCCGAAAGCCATGCGTGTATTATTGATGGTTTAAGATTACATACAGGTCACCGCTATGTTTTTAAACATAATGATTTGGAAGATTGTGAAAAACAATTGCAACGGGCAACAGCTTTAATTGACAAGCAAGGTGCAGGTGGAATTTTAGTAATTACAGAAGGTGTATTTGGAATGGCTGGTGACCAGGGAAAGCTTAAAGAAATTACTGCGTTAAAAGATAAATATGAATTCAGATTGCTGGTTGATGATGCACATGGTTTTGGCACATTAGGAAAAACTGGTGCAGGCGCAGGCGAAGAACAGGAATGCCAGCATAAAATTGATCTTTACTTTTCTACGTTTGCTAAATCAATGGCTTCTATCGGCGCCTTTATTGCAGGGCCGCACAGCATTATTGATTATATACGCTACAATATCCGTTCTCAAATATTTGCAAAAAGTTTACCCATGCCATTGGTAATTGGAAACCTGAAACGCCTGGAACTGTTAAAAACAAAACCTGAGTTTAAAGAAAAGCTCTGGAGCAATGCAAGAAAACTGCAAAGTGGATTAAAAGAAAAAGGATTTGATATTGGTAAAACGGATTCGCCGGTTACGCCGGTTTATATGAATGGTGGCGTGGAAGAAGCCGCCGCCATGGTCATGGATCTGCGGGAGAACTATGGCATCTTTGCTTCCATCATTGTATATCCTGTTATTCCAAAAGGACATATCATTTACAGATTGATTCCTTCTGCTGCACATACAGATGAAGATATTGAACTAACTCTTAAAGCATTTGAAGAAACAAAAATAAAATTGGATGCAGGTGCTTATAAAGTGGAAGCCATTCCTGATATGGGTGAGTATAGCGCTAAAAGATTTGAATATTTGCTGGACAAACCAAAGAACAAATAACTCCCAGACTTGATTTTTAAGAGGCATTTTTAAACTGCCTTTTTTGTTTGCAAAAGGTTTTAAAAAGTAGAACCCCCGATAGAAATCGGGGGCCCCTAATCAAAAACCATTAACCATTAAACCTTATCCTATGAAAATTCAAGTCTAATCTCGGTCATATTAAATTAACAAATGAATTTTTTTTTTGTTTTTTGCCTTTTTTGGCGTTGTAACTGCAAAATATTGACTGCTGTCAATCAATGAATAGTATTATCTACTTAGTTGTAGAATAAATTCAGCACCGCAATCGATTGCGTAACTCCATCCAATTATATCTTATTTTCGAAGATGAATAAGATTGTTATTGCCATTACCGGTGCCAGTGGTTCCATCTATGCAAAAATTATACTCGACAAATTGATACTGATGAAAGATCAGTATCAGTCGCTTGCCATGGTAATGAGTGATAATGCCAAAGAAGTTTGGAAAACTGAATTAGAAAATACAGACTATGAAAATTATCCGTTAACTAATTTTTCTACAAAAGATTTTACAGCGCCATTTGCATCCGGCTCCGGCCAATTTAATATCATGATTATTGCTCCCTGTTCTATGGGTACTCTTGGTCGCATTGCATCCGGCATTTCAAATGATTTAATAACCCGTGCTGCCGATGTGGTATTAAAAGAAAAAAGAAAACTGATATGTATGGTGAGAGATACTCCTTACAATCTTATTCATATCCGCAATATGGAAACTGTAACCCTTGCCGGAGGAATCATTTGCCCGGCAACTCCATCATTTTACAGCAAACCAAAAACAATTGAACAAATTGCAGCTACTGTTGTGGACAGAGTTCTTGATTTAGCCGGTCTGGATATTAAAACATTTCGCTGGGGGAAGTGAGGAAAAGGGAATTTGGGATTTGGAAAATATGCAATGTGCAATGGGCAATAGGAAATCTGAAATCGGCTATTTGCAATTATCGTAAGTCAACAACCTCAACTCCGGGATATTTTTTTGCATCAAAAATAAATTGGGTGTCGGCGATTGTACTGTTGGGCGTTAATGTATTTACTGTATAAGTATAACGACTGCCCGCTTTTTCTAAAACTTTTGTACTGCTTAAAGTTTTTGTTGCCTTATTTACATAAACATATACTTTATGAAATGGCTTGGTTTTATCAATCGGTGTCATTTCAATTTCCTGGATGGTTTTTGTGCCTTCCTTTTTTTCTCCATTCAGTTTATAAAGAAAATCCTGATCGTAAAAATTTGTAAATAGTTTTTGGGGAGTCAGCGTTGTGCTTTCACCATCAAACTGAGTAATCGTTACTTCTTTGGCTGCTTTATCGTAAGTCCACACAATGCTGCCATCACAAAATATTTCCTGTCCAACAATGGTCACCCGGTATTTCTGGCCTTTCATAAATACCGATCCTATTTTTGAAGAAAGCGCTTTTCCTGCTGCATTTTCCACTTTATAAGTAAAAGTGGCCTTTACCGTTTTATAGGTTTTGAATTTTGCACTTACTTCATCTAATATTTTTTTGGCATCGGGATCATTCTTCGCTGCATTTTGCGCTGCCATATTTATGGTTGCTGAAAGAAAAAATAAAAATGTATAAATGATCTTCATACTCTGTGAAATTAATGGTTCAATATAATTCTGGAAACAGGCGGTCAAAGATAGGGTAAATACAACAGGAGGATGAAGCCCTGACTGCTGTAGTTGTATAGCGGGAATATCTTAACAAGTTATAAACTAAGGTTGGATAGATACTGTACAAGTTCCGTTTCAGTTTTAATAAGTACATCTCTTGCCTTACTACCCTGGTTGGGGCCTACTATGCCTGCAGATTCCAATTGATCCATTAACCTGCCGGCTCTGTTGTATCCCAATTTCATTCTTCTTTGTAATAAAGAAGTGGAGCCTACCTGGTTTTGCACTATCAATTTAGCAGCATCTTCAAACAAAGGATCTTTATTATCTGCATCAAAATCTTTTCCTTCCAGTTCTTTTTCATCTACATATTCCGGCAACAGAAACGGATGCGGATACCCTCTTTGTTTTTCAATAAAGCTTACAATTTTTTCCACTTCAGGAGTGTCAACAAACACACACTGCAATCTCACTATTTCGCCATGATGTGAAATGAGCATATCTCCTTTTCCAATCAGTTGCTCAGCGCCACCTGCATCAAGAATTGTTCTGGAATCAATTTTTGAAGAAACTTTAAAAGCAATCCTGGATGGAAAGTTTGCTTTGATAGTGCCGGTAATAATATTTACCGATGGTCTTTGTGTGGCAATTATAAGATGGATGCCAACTGCACGGGCTAACTGTGCCAGCCGGGCAATGGGCAATTCTATTTCTTTGCCCGCCGTCATTATAAGATCAGCAAACTCGTCAATAACCAAAACTATGAATGGTAAAAACTGGTGGCCTTTCAGCGGATTCAATCTTCGCTTCACAAATTTTTCATTGTACTCTTTAAGGTTTCTTGCACCTGCTTCTTTCAACAAATCGTAGCGGTTGTCCATTTCAATACACAAAGCATTCAAAGTATGAACCACTTTTTTAGTATCGGTAATAATCGCTTCTTCCTCGCCGGGTAGTTTTGCCAAAAAATGATTTTCGATTGCCCGGTATAAACTCAACTCAACTTTTTTAGGATCTATCAGAACAAACTTCAATTGTGAAGGATGTTTTTTGTACAATAAAGAAACAAGGATAGCATTTATCCCAACTGATTTACCCTGGCCCGTGGCGCCAGCCATCAGCAAGTGAGGCATACTTGCCAGATCAACAATGAAGTTTTCGTTGTCAATCTTTTTTCCAATAGCAATAGGAAGACTGTAATTATTATTCTGAAATTTTTCAGAACCCAGCAGGGTTTTCATACTCACAATACTTTTCTTCACATTGGGTACTTCTATACCAATGGTGCCTTTGCCGGGAATGGGGGCAATAATGCGTATGCCCAAAGCTGCAAGACTCAATGCAACATCATCTTCAAGATTTTTTATTCTTGAAATACGTACACCGGCGGCAGGTACTATTTCATAAAGTGTAACCGTTGGCCCCACAGTGGCCATTATCTTTTGAATTTCTATATCATAATTGCGTAAAGTAGCAATGATCTGATTTTTGTTATTCTCCAATTCATTGGCATCATGCACTATTTTTTCGCTGCCATGTGTTTCTAAAAGATCAAGTGTTGGATACCGGTAATCTCTCAGATCCAATGTAGGTTCATACGGTGGCAGATTTTCATACCCTTTTTCTTTATTATCACCAGGGGCTGTATCTGCATCTGCTACTCCTGTATCTGCTTCTGCTAATCCTGTTGCTTCATTTATTTCTTCGGGTACTGCTTTTATCTCAAGTTCAAGTTCGGAACCTGCCCTATCTTTCTTGTACGGTTTAATTTCAACCGGAGGCATTAGAATTTTTTCTTCTGGTAAAATAACGGGTTGAGAAAAATCAATGGCTTTTTCTTCCGGCTCTTTTTCTATTATTTTAAACCCGGGTTGATTGCCATTACCATTAATTTCCGGAGAAAGAATTATTGTTCCACTTTCATTCCTGAGAAAATTTCCTTTTGCTGAATCTGTATCTGAATAAATTTCATTAACAGTTTTCCCGCCTGCTGGAATATTATTCCCGTCTTCTTCACTTACCGGCTGGCCTGCTTCATTTTTTCTTTTGTCACGAATTTTAAATGAAGGATTAAACTGCCAGATGATATACGATAAAGCAATTACAAAAAGCAAGGCTCCGGTTCCTGCCATTCCTATCATGTTTTTCAGCCAGGCCACAATCATTTCGCCTACGGCACCACCATAAGAAAATGAAGAACCACTGAAAATAAAAGCAAGGCAAACTGAAAACACCAGCATGCCAATACTTACATAGCGTACATTTCTCCACACAGACCACACTTTTCTGTTAAACAAAAGATTAACACCCACTATAAAAAAGAAAGTGCAGATAAGTAATGAAGCAATGCCAAACCCTTTGTATATAAAAAAGTGAGAGATGAAAGCACCCAGCACACCAAGCAGGTTTTGCACAGCAACTTTATCATCAAAAAGAGAAATGCCTTTGCGTATTTCGCTTTGATCATTTTCCCATGTAAAAAAATACGAGATAAATGCTATGAAAAGAAACAGCGAAATAAAAAGCGAGATGGCGCCTGCAATTTTCCAGGTACGTTCATCATGAACAAGTTCTTTCAAACTTACTTTTTCTACTTTTTCAGGTTTCAGTTGGTCTGAATTGGTTTTTCCCGGCTTGTCCACAGGATTTTTTGTTACACTCTTAAGCTTATTAGCCATGGGGACAAAGATAATAAGAAGCGGATGACCAATGATGAACAATGTTATAATCCTTCTCCTGTTTTTATGCAGCCGTAATAAAACTGGAAAGCAGATGGAAAAAATGGTTCCATAAAATGCAAATGTTATATTTGGCATCAACTACCGGCTGCATGAATTTTATAAAAATCAACCTAATACTTTCCCCCATTAAAAAAATAATGGGCATCCTGTTGCTTTTTATATTTTTTATTCTTTGCCCTGCTGCCGGTTATACCCAATCTCCGGTTTCCGCCGCAGATATTTCCAAATTAAAAAAGGTTATTAGTCTTGATTCGGTTGAGCATGTTTTTGTGCCTGCAAACACAGATGTTCAAAAAGAATACCGTGAACTTGCAGGCTCTTTTTTCAAAAAGAAACCAAGTTCAATTCCGGCAGAAAAAATCAGTTCAAAAATTCTTGTCAGGTTTCAACTTGCAAATACCGGGCAGGAAGAAGTTTCCTGCTATTTCTTTCCGTGGTTTTATTTCAAAAATGTACTTATTTATAAAATAGAGGCTGACAGCAGCATTACAGCCTTGCCCGGTGTGGCGCCTAATCTTAAAGACAGTGTTTCTTTCCGGCTGATAACTGTACCGGCTAATGACACCATCCATATTCTTGCAGAATGTTTTCAGTTAAAAACTTATTCTAATTTTTTAAGACCCAAAATTATTAATCATGAATATGTGGGTTCATACATTTTGGAAATTCAGGGAAGCAAAAAAGAAGAAGCACTTTTCACTTATGTTTTTTGCGGCTTATTAATGATGATGGTGCTTTTTTCACTTGCAAATTTTTTTACGGGAAAAAGCAAAGAATTTTTATACTATGCGGCTTATGCATTATTCCTGGGAACCATGTTGTTTACCAAAAAATATTACCTGTTCAGGTCAAACAACCACAGTTTTTTCATTGAAGAATATCTTGATTTTATATTGCAGGGCATAGGTATTTGTTTTTTTATGGCTTTCATGATTCATTTTCTTGAAACGCGTAAAAAATATCCTTTTCTGCATAAACTTTATTCATTTGGAATCTGGTTCGTCATTGTTACGCTGCTTTTGTTTTCTTACCTGCACTATGGCACAAATAATTATTTACTGGAAGAATTGCTGGAAAATTATATTACGAAAGGAATTTTACTGGTCATGATTATTATTTTCCTGGTGTATGCTGCCAGGAACTGGCAAAACAAATTGTTCCGCTATTTATTCTTTGGTAATTTATTTTTTCTCCTGTTTTCAATAGCCTCACTTAGCTTAGTTATTACGCCAAAATTATTTCAACTGCCAGGCATATTGAAAAGTTCACTTGTACTTTATGAATTGGGGTTGTTGCTGGAGTTAACCCTTTTTCTTGTTGCCCTTACTTACAAAAACAGGGTAGTATTAATTGAAAGAGTAATGGAAGGTGAAAGACTGAAATTAGAAAATGAAAGAAAGGAACTGGAAAAACAAATGGCTGTTGTGGCAGCACAACAGGAAGAAAGAGAAAGAATTTCTGCTGATATGCACGATGAGCTTGGCTCTGGCATGACTACCATCCGGCTGATGAGTGAAATAGCAAAAAATAAAATGAAGGATAATGTGCCTGTTGAGATTGAAAAAATTTCAACATCATCAAACGATTTGCTGAATAAAATGAATGCAATCATCTGGAGTATGAACAGCAGCAACGATACAGTTGACAATCTTATTTCTTACATCAGGGCTTATGCCATAGAATATCTTGATGGCACTTCCATTCATTGTAAAATAAACACTCCTGAAACAATACCCCAAACAGAAATATCAGGAGATAAAAGAAGAAATATTTTTTTATGCCTGAAAGAAACACTGAATAATGCGCTGAAACATTCCAATGCTACAGAATTAACTATTGATATTACCACAAATAAAAACTTAGTAATTAAAGTATCAGACAATGGCATTGGTATTGATTTGGAAAATACAAGACAATTTGGAAATGGGCTTAAAAATATTGCCCGACGGATGAAAAACATTGGGGGAACTTACACGATCAGGAACAATAAAGGAACAGAAACAATTCTTGAACTTCAGGAATAATCAGTTTTTTTTCCATACCGAAAAAAATAAACACAGCCAGCCGCCAATAAAAAATAATCCTCCTGCAGGTGTGATAAGACCAAATTTATTTAAACCAACTGTATCCGTTGCTTTAATAATAACGAGCAAATAAAGTGAACCAGAAAATAAAATGATGCCGGCAATAAAAAGTGAGCCGGCTATCCTGATTAATTTTTTTGAAAATTTTTCATGTAAAACACCTGTAAATACTAATGCCAGTGCATGAACCATCTGGTATTGCACTCCTGTTTGAAAAGTCTGTACACTGTCTGCAGGCACCAATTGCTTCAATCCGTGTGCAGCAAATGCACCTAAGGTAACTGCTAATGCAGCAAGCAGTGAGCCAACAGCAATAAAATTTTTATTCATGAAATATTTTTTTAACTAATTTATCAATGCTCATGTTCTCTTCATCAATCGTTATGCTGCTCTGCTCATAATAAATTTTTCTATCCGCATATTTTTTCATGATAAATCCTTTTAACTGTTCATCATTAAGTTCTTTTAATAATGGCCGGTTTTCTTTTTCTTTTACCAATCTTTCAAATAATATATCAACGGGAGTATTAATCCAAACGGTGGTGCCGGCATTATTCATATAATCAATATTATTAAAATAGCAGGGAGTGCCGCCCCCTGTTGCCATGATAAAAGATTCATGACTTTCTGAAATGATGTGCATCATATCTTTTTCCAGTAACCTGAAATACTCTTCGCCTTTTTCTGCAAACAATTGGATAATGGATTTTCCTTCCTGAGATTCTACCTGTTCATCCAGATCAAAAAAAGGCAGTTTGAGTTTTTCACTCAATTGATTGCCCCGGAAAGATTTGCCCGAGCCCATAAAGCCGATGAGAAAGATTTTCATAGCAGCAGCCCCTCCAAACCTCCCCGAAGAAGCAGCCCCTCCAAACCTCCCCGAAGGGGAGGCTTAGAAAGACTCTGAACTATTGAAGAATTTATAAGATTTAAAAACATATTGATACTTTAAGTAGATCAGTAAAGATTTAAAAGTACAAGAGTGCCCTTCGCTTTGCTCTGGGTAAACTGCAACAAAAGCTCAATCAGGGAACAAAAGCTGGTAACACAAAATTTAAAATCAATTTCTTTAAAGAACTTACAAATAAAAAAAGAGTAATTGATCTAAGTTCTCTGCCGATTGGCGGAGACAGGGGGTTTTACTTAAATGCATTAAACCCTGTTACATCCATCCCCGTAATTAATAAATGAATATCATGTGTGCCTTCATAAGTAATCACACTTTCCATGTTCATCATATGCCGCATGACTGAATACTCTCCTGTGATGCCCATGCCGCCAAGCATCTGTCTTGCATCACGGCAAATATTTGCTGCTACTTCGCAGGCATTTCTTTTTGCCATACTTACCTGTTGCGGTGTTACTTTTCCTTCATTCATCAGCACACCAAGCCGCCAGTTTAATAATTGTGCTTTGGTAATTTCAGTTACCATCTCTGCCAGTTTCTTTTGCTGTAGTTGAAATGCACCAATCGGTTTACCAAACTGTTCTCTCTCTTTTGAATAGCGCAATGCAGTATCATAACAATCCATTGCAGCCCCGATAGCACCCCATGCTATACCATATCTTGCTTTTGTAAGGCAACCTAATGGGCCTTTCAAACCTTTTACATTTGGAAAAATATTTCCTTTCGGCACTTTTACATTATCAAAAACTAATTCGCCGGTAGATGATGCTCTTAAACTCCATTTGCCATGTGTAGTGGGTGTTGAAAATCCTTCCATCCCTCTTTCTACTATTAATCCATGAATTTCTCCCGCTTCATTTTTTGCCCACACTACTGCTACTTGGGAAAATGGTGCATTGCTGATCCACATTTTTGCACCATTTAAAATAAAATTTTCACCCTCTCTTTTAATATTTGTAAGCATATTGGATGGGTCGCTTCCATGATTGGGCTCGGTTAAACCAAAACAACCGAGCCATTCACCACTTGCCAGTTTGGGTAAATATTTTTTTCGCTGATCCTCGCTACCATACGCATAAATTGGGTACATAACTAATGAGCCCTGTACTGATGCTGTAGAACGAACACCGCTATCACCCCGCTCAAGCTCCTGCATCATTAATCCATACGAAATATAATCAAGTCCACCACCACCATATTCAATAGGAACTGTAGGTCCGAAACAACCCAAATCGCCTAACTGTTTTACGATTTGCTGCGGAAATTCTGCCCGCTGTGCATAGTCCTCTATTATGGGAGAAATTTCTTTTTTTACATAACTGCGAACTGATTCACGTATTAGTTTATGTTCATCGGTGAGCAATTCGTCCACATTAAAATAATCGGGACTGGTGAATGTATCTGTTTTAACAGCCATATTTTTATCGTTATTGAAAAATTAAAATCGAAAATTTAAAAACTTTTGCAAAGGTAGGGGTCAGCTTTTTTAATTTGAATTTTAAGTTTTTTGTACCAACATAAATACTCATTTTCTATAACAGGATTTAAGGGCTTTGAAATCAGAAATCGGTATAAAAAAACCAATCTTTAAACATCAACTATTTATTCATACTTAATCACATTTTCTTCACACAAAATTCGATTCGTAATAGTGGGTTATAAAGTAGTTTAAATTTGTAATCAATTAATTACATACATCCATGATTAAATTCTGTATGAACCGCTTCGTACCTGCCGCATTAATACTAATGCTTTTTGTCAATTCATTTGCGCAAACAGGTTTTAAACCTAAATACACCAACTCCGCCATTTATACCGGTATCGAAG
>JANOJO010000169.1:0-6557 GCA_031418795.1 Bacteroidota bacterium
ATTCCAAAAACATTTTCCATTGCAAATATTAATGAAACAGCTTATTCACTTAACCTTCTTGATGCGTATTTGGTTTGGAAAAATTTACCTGATGTGGACAGTGTTGTTATTACATACAGGGTGTTTCCGTATAAATTAAATTCCATTGTACAACGGATGAATTTTGACAGTGTGAGTTATAAATTTTATGCAAAGCCATTTAAGTTTGGAGAAAATGAAGATGCGGTTGCAAAAAGCTTATTTGATTTTGGCAAGTTGCAGTACAATGGAAGTTTTGGCCGCGGCATTTCTTTTGGCAATAGCCAGGATGCTGTTGTCAATTCCAATTTTAATCTTACACTCAGCGGCATGCTGGGTGATAGTATTGAAATAAATGCTGCCATTACAGATAACAATCTTCCCATTCAGCCGGATGGTACTACTCAACAGTTAAATGAATTTGACCAGGTGTTTCTTCAGTTTAAAAAAAAGACCTGGCAACTGAATCTTGGGGACATTGACATACGGCAGAAGCAAAGTTATTTTTTGAATTTTTATAAAAGACTGCAGGGAATTTCTTTTGAAACTAAAAATCAGTTATCGAAAAATACTTTGTCCAATACATTGGTGAGTGGTTCTATTGCCAAAGGAAAATTTACCAGAAATATTTTTCAGGGACTGGAAGGCAACCAGGGACCTTACCGGCTGACAGGAGCAAACAATGAATTCTTTTTTATCATACTTGCCGGAACAGAAAGAGTTTTTATTGATGGTGAACCGCTTCAGCGTGGCGAAGACCAGGATTATGTAATAAATTATAATACTGCCGAAATTACTTTTACTCCAAAGAAGATGATTACTAAAGACAGCAGGATACAAGTGGAGTTTGAATATGCCGATAGAAATTATCTGAATGCAAATCTTTACTTCGCTCAGGAATTTGAATTGAATAAGAAATTGAAAATTTATCTCGGCGCTTTTAATAATGGCGATGCAAAAAATTCTCAGATAAACCAGGTGCTTGATGAAAACCAGAAATTGTTCCTGGGAAATATTGGCGACAGTACTCAAAAAGCATTTTATCCTTCTGCTCTGCTTGATACAGCTTTTGATGCAGGAAAAATTTTGTACGAAAAAATTTATTACAATCCCGGCTCAGGCATTGATTCTTTTTACCAGTATTCAATAAATCCCGCTGTGGCAAAATATAATCTTGCATTTGCAGACGTAGGTGAGGGCAATGGAAATTATCTTCCGGATTTTAATGGCGCCAATGGCAAGGTTTATAAATTTCAAACACCAGTAGCAGGGGTGAAGCAGGGCCGGTACGAACCTGTGATAATTCTTGTAACGCCAAAGAAACAACAATTGATTACAGTGGGTGCCGACTATAAAATTAATGATGCAACAAATTTAAAAACAGAAATAGCCATTAGCAATTATGATGTAAATACTTTTTCTGGTAAAGATGATGGTGATGATTTGGGAATTGCTGCAAAATTTCAGTTTGGTAACACTAAGTTGTTTAAATCATCCGGCGCAAAAAAACTGCAACTGACAACGAATGTAGATTATGAATATGTGCAAAATAAATTCAAGCCATTGGAAAGATTAAGACATGTGGAGTTTTCAAGAGACTGGGGACTTGGCTTACAAACTTTGCCGGCTACAGAAAATATTATTAAGGCTTCGGCAAAATTGCAGAATGCAAAAAATAATTCTTTTAGTTACCAGTTGATGAATTATAACCGCAGCGATAATTATAATGGCTTTCAGCAAAACCTTCAGCAGATTTATAACTTGAAAGGCTGGCAAATGAATAACCAGTTTGCTTTTACAAGTTTCAATGCGTTGCTTACAAAAGGAAATTTTCTAAAACCTGTATTTGACATCAGTAAAGAACTTAAAAAGTTTAAAGATTACCGGATTGGCTTCCGTTATGCATTTGAAAAAAATAGTTCAAGGAGTAAATCCACAGATACACTCACACCCATCAGTTTTTCTTTCGATACTTATTCAGCCTATTTGAAATCATCAGAGAAAAAGAAGAACAGGTATGGACTTACTTTTTTTACCCGGTCTGATAAATATCCATTGGCGAAAAATTTTATTCGTGGCGACAGGAGCATGAATCTGAATCTGCAAACCGAGTTGCTTGCAAGCAAGCGGCACCAGTTTTTATTCAATGCCACTTTCAGAAAACTAAAAGTGCTGAATGATATTTCAAAACAGAAAGCAGATGAAACCGTTTTAGGCAGAGCAGAGTATTTAATTAATGAGTGGAAAGGATTATTAAATGGAAATATTCTTTATGAACTTGGAACAGGACAGGAGCAAAAAAGGGATTTTGTTTATTTGGAAGTGCCTGCCGGTTCGGGGCAATACGCCTGGAATGATTATAATAACGATGGCATACAGCAGTTGAATGAATTTGAAGAAGCCTTATTTCCCGACCAGGCAAAATTCATCCGCATCTTCACACCCACCAATCAATATATAAAAGCAAATTATACAACGTTTAATTACAGTTTACGGTTAAACCCAAGAGCTTTGTTGAGCAGCAGTGACCTTAAAGGATTAAAGAAAATTATTTCAAAAACAAATCTCCAAACTTCTTTACAGGTAAATAAAAAATCTATTTCAAAAGGAAATACTGAATTCAGCCCATTCAAGTATGAACTTTCTGATACGGCATTAATTACATTGAACACAGTTTTGGTAAATACATTTTCTTTTAACCGTTTCAGCAGTAAGTGGGGATTTGATATCAGCAATCTGCGAAACAGCGGCAAAACACTTTTGACTTACGGATATGAAAGCCGTAAACTAAATGACTGGAATTTTAAATTCCGCTGGAATATCAGCCGTTCGTTTACATTGGATTTAAATGCAAAAAAGGGATTGAGTGGTTTATACACTCCCAATTTTGCCAACCGCAATTACGAATTGAATATTTATAATGCAGAGCCAAAAATTGTTTTTTTGCAGGGCACAAAATTCAGGTTGAGCACCGGGTATAAATTTGATACAAAGAAAAACATTGCTTTGTATGGTGGTGAAAAATCAAGTTCCAATTCAATAAATATAGAAACGAAATACAATGTGCTGCAGAATGGTTCTGTTGCTGCCCGGTTTACTTTTAATAATATTGATTATAAATTTCCAACGAACACAACAGTAAGTTATATCATGCTTGATGGTTTATTACCCGGCAGTAATTATTTATGGAATATAGATGTAACGAAAAGGTTATTGAATAATCTTGAATTGAATTTTCAATATGAAGGAAGAAAACCGGGCAGTGCAAGAACGGTGCATATTGGAAGAGCATCAATCCGTGCTTTATTTTAATTTATTTAGTATATTTAAAGAAAAAATTATGAATTTAGGATGGACTGAAATTTTACTTATTGGTATCATTGGAATTGTTGTTATAATAATTCCAGTTGTGTTCATTTATAAGTATGGGAAGCAAAAAGGACGTCTTAAGGAAATGGAAAGGCAAATTCAAGAAAAAGAAAATAAATCTAATTAAAACGACTTATTCATTTCAAAGGCTCTCACATCAAATAAAAAATAATTGACTTAAGTTCCTCCGCCTTTCGGCGGAGACAGGGGGCTACACATTAAACCTAAAGTGCATCACATCCCCATCTTTCACCGGGTATTCTTTTCCTTCTATTCTTAATTTACCCACTTCGCGGCAGGCTGCTTCGGAACCGTATTGTATGTAATCATCGTAACCGATTACTTCGGCTTTGATAAATCCTTTTTCAAAATCGGTATGAATAACACTGGCGGCTTGTGGCGCTTTCCATCCTTCGTGTATTGTCCATGCCCTTACTTCCTGTACGCCGGCAGTGAAGTATGTATATAAGTTAAGAAGTTTGTAAGTGGAATGAATCAATCTGTCGAGTGCAGGTTCTTTCATTCCATATTCTTCCATAAACAATTGCCTGTCTTCTATATTTTCCATTTCCTGTATCTGCGCTTCAATGGAGGCGTTCATAATGATAACTTCAGATCCTTCATTTTTCACAGTCTCTTTCAGTATATCAGAAAATTTATTGCCTGTGTGCATAGATGCTTCATCCACATTTGCAACATATAAAACAGGTTTATCAGTCATTAAACATAAATCTGCAATCGCAATTTTTTCTTCTTTATCTAAAACCATTTCCCGGATATTTTTTCCTTTTTCTAAATGCTCTTTACATTTTATCAATACTACCAGTTCCGTTTTATATTTTGGTTCAAGTTTAATTTGCTTTTCTGTTTTTGAAATTTTTCTTTCCACACTGTCCAAATCTTTCAACTGAAGTTCCGTATCAATAATTTCTTTATCACTTACCGGATTAATAGCGCCTTCATCCCGCAATACATTTTCATCTTCAAAGCATCGGATCACATGAATGATGGCATCCACTTCACGGATATTTGCCAAAAATTTATTTCCCAATCCTTCACCTTTGCTTGCACCTTTTACCAAACCTGCTATATCAACTATTTCTAACTGTGTTGGCACAATTCGGTTTGGTTTTACCAACTCAGCTAATTTATTCAGTCTCGGTTCGGGCACATCCACCAATCCCACATTCGGTTCTATTGTACAAAAACGATAATTGCTTGCCTGTGCTTTGGCGCTGTTGCTTACCGCATTAAACAAAGTTGATTTTCCCACGTTTGGTAATCCTACAATTCCTGCTTGCAAACCCATGATTCGATTTTAGATTTAAGATTTTTGTCCCGATAACTATCGGGATCAGATTTTAAGGGCGCAAAGATAGGCTTCAACATCTAAGCAGCGAAATGTGAAAAGTCTTGTTTGGTTATTCAATAAAAATCCGCAATCTTTCCGAATGGACTCTCCAAAGAAGTCCTTCGGAATAAATTCAAAAACACTTTATGGCACTTAGCAGAATATGGTCGGCATTTATCATCATTGCTATTTTTGTTGCAGGCATTAAATTTCTTGCTGTAGATGGCGATCAGCAGATATTTATGCAAATGGTGATTGGTAAAAACGGTGATTCAGTGAAAGTGAAAGAAACTGCACTTGCAGTAGCTGATGCAAATTTGGTAAGAGCCTTGGATACATCAGCCAGAGTAGCACAGGGAAAACTCGTTTACAAAAAAGAAGGAGATAATATAGTTGCACTGAAGCCGCAAAAAGTAAATGGTATAATAGAAACCTGTAAAGATGCCGTGAATTTATGTATTGGATTAATTGGGGTCATGACTTTGTTCATGGGTTTTATGAGCATTGCTGAAAAAGCAGGTGGCATCCGGTTTTTATCAAGAATCATCGGCCCATTTTTCTCCCGCATATTTCCAGGGGTACCAAAAGAACATCCTGCACACGGCCACATGATGATGAATTTTTCTGCAAACCTGCTGGGGCTTGATAATGCTGCCACTCCATTTGGATTAAAAGCAATGGAGAGCCTCCAGGAAATTAATCCAGATAAATCAAAAGCATCCAATGCACAAGTGATGTTTCTGTGTTTGCATGCATCAGGCCTTACTCTTATTCCGGTTAGCATCATTGCACTTCGTGCAGCATCGGGTGCAAAAAATGCTACTGATATTTTTATTCCCTGTATGATTGCCACATTTGCAGCTACAATAGCTGCCATGATTATTGTTTCTATAAAACAACGCATCAATTTATTGCAACCCGTTATTCTTGCATGGGTGCTCGGCATTTCAGTGTTGATAGGTTTGCTCATAACTTTTCTTTCCAGGCTTGATAAAACATCATTAGAATTTTTTTCCGGTTCTTTTGGAAATGGATTACTATTGATGATACTTGTTCTTATTGTTATTGGCGGCATTTATAAAAAAACAGATGTCTTTAGTTCATTTATAGAAGGAGCAAAAGGTGGTTTTGAAACTGCAGTTCGCATCATCCCATACTTAGTGGGGATGCTGGTGGCCATCAGTATGCTTCGTGTAAGTGGTACGTTTGATTATATTATTGATGGCATGAAATATTTATTTGCATCGCTTGGCACTGACACAAGGTTTGTTGACGGATTACCAACAGCATTGGTAAAACCTTTCAGCGGTGGCGCAGCAAGAGGTATGATGGCAGATGCAATGAGTAATGGCAGGGCAGATAGTTTTGCCGGCAGATTGTCCTGTATATTACAGGGATCATCCGACACTACATTTTATGTAATAGCAGTTTATTTTGGATCTGTAGGTATTAAAAATACAAGGTATGCAATAGGTGCTATGCTGCTTGCTGATCTTGTCGGCATCATTACCTCAATCATTCTTGCTTATATGTTTTTTGGGTAAAAAAAATGGCTGTCTCATTTTTTGAAACAGCCATTTTATAATTCAAAGTATTTTTTATGGCTTATTAGGATAAACCCACGCACCAATAGCCAATGCTCCAGCACCACCCGTAAATCCTCTTGCAGCAAGTGTATAAATTCTGTCGGTTATTAAAACTTGTGCTGATGTAGTATAGACTAAAGCACCTGTTGTGGCATTATTAAATAAAAATGTATAAGTACCTGCGTCTATTTCTATAAATTTTTCAAAGTCGGTGTTTGTTGCCTGGTCATTGA
>JANOJO010000170.1:0-9538 GCA_031418795.1 Bacteroidota bacterium
AACAAATCGAAGGGTGATAAAAATAATAAAGCAATAAACAACCACCATTTATCATAAAAAGAAAGACTATTCAAGATGGTCTTTCTTTTTTAAAGTTTATGGTTGGTAATAAAAACTTATTTAAACTTTGGATCTTCTTTAAGATTTGAATTGCGATATGGAAAACAAGCTTGTCGCACCGCTACCCATCTTATAGTTTGCAATATTCTTCTTTATTAGTTGTTTGAAAAAGTATCCGGTTACTCCTGCATTTTTTGTTTTCATTTAAAAATACAAACTAGTTGGTATTGCTTTGAAGTTTTTCAACGGGGGTTATTTAATTATTTTTCATATTCGTAAGAAACCATTCAATGGCTAGTTCATACCCCTTCAATCCCAAACCAAAAATACTGCCTGCTGCTTTGCCGGATACATGTGATAATTTTCTGAACTCTTCACGGGCATGTACATTGGAAATATGCACTTCAACAACAGGAGTTTTTATGGCTGCTACTGCATCGCCAATAGCAACAGATGTGTGAGTGTACCCGCCTGGGTTAAAAATGATTCCGTCATACTCAAACCCTATTCGCTGAATTTCATTAATCAGTTCTCCCTCCACATTACTTTGAAAATAGGAGAAAAGAATATGAGGATATTTTTGTTTGAGGTCATCAAAAAAAACTTCAAATGGTTTGTTGCCATAAATATCCGTTTCTCTTTTTCCAAGAAGATTTAAATTCGGGCCGTTGATTATTGCTATTTTCATAACACGAATATAAATCGTTTAAGGATTTAACCATTGCATGGTTTAAAGGTTCTTGATAAAGTGATAAACAATTAAACATTTTAACTATTTCAACTCATCATTTCAATAAACTCATCAAACAAATAGCGGCTGTCATGCGGGCCGGGTGTACTTTCCGGATGATGCTGTACTGAAAAAATATTTTTGCCTTTTACTCTTATTCCTTCTATGGATTGGTCATTGAGGTTGATATGCGTTATTTCAATATGAGCTGCTTTTTTTACCGACTCCGGATCCACACCAAAGCCATGATTCTGCGTAGTGATTTCTGATTTGCCGGTGAGTAAATTTTTTACAGGATGATTCAGTCCTCTGTGTCCATGATGAAGTTTGTATGTAGAAACTCCATTGGCTAATGCAAGTAACTGATGACCCAGGCAAATTCCGAAAGTTGGTTTATCATCTTTTAAAATTTCTTTTACAGTTTCAATGGCATAGCCCATCGCCGCAGGGTCGCCGGGGCCATTGGAAATAAAATATCCGCTTGGATTAAATTCTTTCAGTTTTGCAGCCGGTGTTTTCGCAGGAAAAACTTTTACATGTGCACCCCGGTCGGTCATACACTGAAGTATGTGTTGTTTGCACCCAAAATCCATTACGGCAATTTTTATAGATGATGAAGCATCGCCTAACTCATATTCTTTTTCAGTGGAAACAAATGATGCCAGTTCTAAACCATCCATAGAAGGAACTTTTGCAAGCAATTTTTTTAATTCTTCAACATCCGGAATTTCAGAAGAAATGATGCAGTTCATGGCGCCCTGTTGCCGCACATGTGTAACCAATGCACGGGTATCAACTCCTTCAATACATACAATTTTATTTTTTTTCAAATATTCATCCAGCGAACCCTGCGCTTGTTTTCTTGAATAAACTTCTTCAAGGTTGCGTCCAATCAATCCACGAATTTTTACTGAATCAGATTCTACATCTTCATTTTTTACGCCATAGTTACCAATATGAACACTGTTCATAATCAGAATTTGTCCAAAATAACTTGGGTCTGTAAAAACTTCCTGGTAACCGGTCATGCCGGTATTAAAACAAATTTCGCCGGTGGCAGTGCCTTTGTGGCCAAAAGCAAATCCATTACAAAGAGTTCCATCTTCCAAAAGAAGAATAGCGGGCAATTGTTTATCTGGCATAATTATTTTAGTTGGTAAAAATAAATTGCGCAAAAGTAGGAAGGGGTGGGATATTTGACAGGATTATTTTTTAATAGTTACCCACATGTCACAAGCAATTATTACTTATTAATTACTAATTCCTTTCTTCCCCAGCAAATACTTCTCCCGGATCACATCCTGCACATTTACATTATCAATTTTACTTTCAAGCCAGGAGATTACATCGAGATAAGAAAATGCTCTTGCCTCTAATGGATTGCCTTCATACTTTTTCAGCTTCTCCAATAATTTTTCAAATTCAGGCTTCAGAGCATGAGTGCCAACACGAAAAGAACGGCGCAGGAAAGTAAACATCTCTTCTTCTACCTTACTCAGATTTTTCATTTTTGCCATGTATCGATAAACAGACTTTGTGAGATATTCCAGCAAATCAAAATTTCCGAGTTCATAATGTGCAATCAACCTCAGCAGCCGTGCATAACATTGCAGATCGCTGCGCAAATCCGATTTCTGATTTATAATCCTGTTAAGAAAATCAATTGCCCTTTCATTATCACCGCTGCCAAAGTACAAGCTGGCTATTTTATAATAAAATACCAACACCCGGTGTGCATCTAAAAATAGCCCATATTCCTTCAGCATTTTTTCAAGAAAAGGAACTAAGCGAAGTCCTTTTGTAAAATTTCCCTGTAGAAAACAAAGATTTATTTTAGAAGTATATAAATATACATAAGCAAGAATGCGGTTATTTTCATTGGCAGTAATAATGCGGCTCTTTGTAAACAGTTCAAACTTTTTTATCGTCTCTTTCAACTTTTCATGATTCAGTAAATTGAAATGCGCCCCCATCAGGTTATGCATTCCTTTTATATAAGTAGCCGGCTCTACAGATAGCATGGCAGGCTGCTCTTCAAAAAGATTGACCCATTTCTGCGTATAACGGTAATACTGTAAAAAATCCTGTCGGATAAAAGCATACCAGGTATAACTCTGGTACAAATAAAGTTTTTCATAAAATGACGCATCCTCCTTTTTATTCTCCGGCAAATTGCTTTCAAAATAAATTTTCAAATCTTCCTCATCCTTTTTATTCCGTGCATGACCATGCTGAATATACCAGCCGTATAATTGTAAAGAAAGATTGGATAGCCTGTTGACAACTGCAAGTTGTTCGTTCACTTTATTACTTTCCTGTGTAAGCCTTTCTGCCCTGTCTTTCATACTGCGTGTTATGAACAACGCCTCAATCTTTTTTTCAAAAAACAAAACCTGCTGCAGGTAAGTAAGCTGGTGATGAATTTTTGCAGCCTCCTTCATCTTTTCCAAAACTTTTAAAGATTGCAGGTACATTCCTTTATTATAAAGTATCCGGGCATGGTCCATCTGCTCATGCAATTGAATATCTATATTATTTTCATCACGGATAATTCTGAGGCTTGATAAAATCTGTTTGTATAAATGTGCTTTGATATTGGAAAGCTGCTGCTTCTTTAATGTTTTGTTTTTTTTCAGTAAACCGGCTTCATCATACTCCTTCATTTTATCCATAGCGTCAAAGAGTTGGATGAATTTCAAGTCGCTTCCAGCTGAGTTTCTCTTAACAAATAGCTTGAAATTCCGTTTTTCCCCCTTTTTAAGAGATTTTATTAGCTGAAAAAGAGTATCGGCAGAACGGTTAGGCATTGTAGTTTAAAATATTAAAATCCTTATCTGGCAAGGGTTTCAGTGGGTAAAGCTCCTGCTACCCGGCGTAAAATACGGGCAAATTTGACTTTCACAAAAAACAAATTAAGGGTACTTTCGACAAAACAGGCTGTAAGTTTATTGGTTACCGGCAAGCAACTCAAAAATAAGCAGCCTGTTTAATTTTTCACTTTCAACTTTTTTTATGTCAGGTAAACGGGTTTTTATTTTCGATACCACCCTCAGGGATGGTGAACAGGTGCCGGGCTGCAAGCTGAATACAAAAGAAAAAGTAGAACTGGCCGTTCAACTGGAAAATCTTGGAGTGGATATTATTGAAGCAGGTTTTCCTATTTCAAGTCCGGGTGATTTTGAAAGTGTGCAACAAATTTCTGCAATTATAAAAGATGCACAGGTATGTGGCCTCAGCCGTGCAGTAAAAAAAGATATTGATGTAGCGGGTGAAGCACTGAAGCATGCAAAAAATCCCCGAATACATACAGGCATCGGCACATCTGATTTGCATATCAAAGCAAAATTTAATTCAACAAGAGAAGAAATTCTTGAAAGAGCTATTCAATGTGTGAAGTGGGCAAGAAATTATACAGACAATGTAGAATTTTATGCTGAAGATGCCGGCCGCACAGATAACGATTACCTGGCAAGAGTAATTGAAGCTGTGATAAAAGCCGGTGCAACTACTGTAAACATTCCTGATACCACCGGTTATTGTTTGCCACATCAGTATGGTGAAAAAATTGCTTACTTGATAAACAACGTTCCCAATATTGATAAAGCAATTATCAGCTGTCATTGTCATAATGATTTGGGATTGGCAACTGCTAATTCAATTTCAGGTGTTCTCAATGGGGCCCGACAGATAGAATGTACTATTAACGGACTGGGTGAAAGAGCAGGTAATACTTCACTGGAAGAAGTAGTAATGATTTTGAAACAACATTATGCGCTGGGCTATTATACAAATATCAAAACAGAACTGCTGAATCCAATAAGCCAGTTGGTTTCTGATACTATGAGAATGCCGGTACAGGCCAACAAAGCGATTGTCGGCAGCAATGCATTTTCCCATTCATCAGGTATTCACCAGGATGGTTTTTTAAAAGATGCACTGTGTTATGAAATTATAAAACCGGAAGATGTAGGTGCAGAAGGTTCTAAAATAGTATTAACAGCAAGAAGTGGCAGAAGTGCATTAGCACACCGGTTTAGAAAATTGGGCTATGACTATACAAGGAATGATATTGATGTATTATATGAGCAGTTTGTAAAAGTTGCAGATTCAAAAAAAGAAGTTGAAGACGCAGACCTGGTGACCATGGCTACGCAATACAAACCGGAAGCAGCAGTAGTATAAACAGCCCCTCTAAATCTCCCCGAAGGGGAGACTTAAGAAAGGACTAAAGCAGAAAAGAATATACAAAATTGAAATAGATAACATGAATCTTTCCAATATAAAAGACTCTTCCATGAACCCCCCTTCGGGGGGCAGGGGGGCTATATTCGATAAAATCTGGGAAAAACATATCGTCAAAAAAATTGATGATGGCCCTTCTGTTTTATATATCGACAGGCACTTTATTCATGAAGTGACCAGCCCGCAGGCTTTTACAGGCTTGAATAATCGCGGCATCAAAGTTTTTCGTCCTAAACAAACTATTGCAACTGCTGACCATAATGTTCCTACGCTTAATCAGCATTTACCAATCAAAGAAGAGTTGAGCCGAAAACAGGTTGATGCATTAATAATAAATTGTGCAGAACATGGAATTGAATTGTATGGCCTTGGGCATCCGTTCCAGGGTATTGTTCATGTTATAGGGCCTGAGTTGGGAATCACTCAACCTGGAATGACGATTGTTTGCGGCGACAGTCATACATCAACACATGGTGCATTTGGATGTATAGCATTTGGTATTGGTACAAGCGAAGTAGAAATGGTTTTAACTACGCAATGTTTATTGCATACCAAACCAAAGTTGATGCGGATAAATGTAGATGGTGAATTGAATAAAGGTGTAGTGAGCAAGGATATTGTTCTTTATATACTTTCTAAAATTTCTGCAAGCGGTGCAACAGGTTATGCAGTTGAGTTTGCAGGTTCTGCTATTAGAAATCTTTCGATGGAAGCAAGAATGACTATTTGCAATATGAGTATTGAAATGGGGGCAAGATGCGGTTTGATTGCTCCGGATGAAACAACATTTAATTATATCAAAGGAAGAAAATTTGCTCCGCAAGGTGAGGCATGGGATAAAGCATTAGCAAACTGGAAAACATTGTTCAGCGATGGCGATGCAAAATTTGATAATGAGATTTTCCTTAACGCAGAAGATATAGAACCGATGATTACTTATGGCACTAACCCAGGAATGGGCATTAGTGTAAATGAAAATATTCCAACTACTGAAACAGTTAATGATACTGATAAGAGTGGCCTGGCAAAATCACTGGCATATATGGGTCTGAAAGAAGGCGCTGCTATTAAAGGACAGAAAGTAGATTATGTATTTATCGGTAGTTGCACCAATTCAAGAATAGAAGATTTAAGGATGGTTGCTTCATTTGTAAAAGGAAAAAAGAAAGCCGATGATGTGGAAGTATGGATAGTACCCGGAAGTAAACAAGTAGAAAAACAAGCAATAGAAGAAGGCATTGATAAAATATTTGCAGAAGCAGGATTTATATTACGCCAGCCGGGTTGCAGTGCATGCCTTGGTATGAATGAAGATAAAATTCCTGCAGGTAAGTATTGTATCAGCACCAGCAACAGAAATTTTGAGGGAAGACAGGGACAGGGAGCAAGAACATTACTTGCAAGTCCTTTGACTGCAGCCGCAGCTGCAATTACTGGTAAAGTTTGTGATGTA
The DNA here is from genome assembly GCA_031418795.1 of Bacteroidota bacterium. GTDB lineage: Bacteria > Bacteroidota > Bacteroidia > Chitinophagales > Chitinophagaceae > VBAS01. Next base: position 6,486 of record JANOJO010000170.1, read on the forward strand.
AGAGAGTTATTGGTAAATGAAATGGAAGAAGCAGTTAATTAAAAAAAATGGCAAAAAGTATTAATATAATTAAATCAACAGCAGTTCCACTTAATATAGAAAACGTGGACACTGACCAGATTATTCCTGCACGTTTTTTAAAAGCGACAAGCAGAGATGGATTTGGAAAAAATCTATTCCGTGACTGGAGATATATAAATGATGATGAAAACCAGCCAAAGAAAGATTTTCCTTTAAATGATAAAACTTACAGTGGTAAAATTTTAGTAGCCGGTAAAAATTTTGGTTGTGGTTCTTCAAGAGAACATGCAGCATGGGCCATTAAAGATGCAGGGTTTGATGTAGTGGTGAGCAGTTTCTTCGCTGATATTTTTAAAAACAATTCACTGAACAATTTTTTATTGCCTGTAACTGTAAGTGAAAGCTTTTCACAAAAACTATTTGAAGCCGTTGAAAGAAATCCAGCAACAGAAGTCGAGGTGAACCTGGAAAAACAAACTATCAAAATATTAGAGTCTCCGGAAGCCCCTCCTTCGGAGGGGTTTGGGGAGGCTTTTGAAATAAACAGTTATAAAAAAACCTGCCTGTTGAATGGTTATGACGACATAGATTACTTATTAAACAGTATAGAAGAAATTATTCAATACGAAAACAGTTTAGTTTAAACCCTTATGAAAAAGAAAATAGCAATATTAAATGGTGATGGTATCGGCCCGGAAGTAACAAAGCAGTCAATAAATATCTTGAATGCAATTGCAGAACGGTTTGATCATTCATTTGAATATACCGAAGCATTGATTGGGGCAGATGCGATTGACAAGACAGGAACAGCACTGCCAACTGAAACAATTGATATCTGTCTTGACAGCGATGCAGTTTTATTCGGCGCTGTTGGTCATCCAAAATATGATAACGACCCCAATGCAAAAGTGAGACCTGAGCAGGGAATATTGGGAATCAGGAAAGCATTGCAGTTGTTTGCCAATATCCGTCCTGTTACAACTTATAAAACATTACATCACCTCTCTCCTGTCAAATCAAAAAATCTGGAAGGAGTTGACTTCATAATTTTCCGTGAACTGACAGGTGGAATTTATTTTGGTAAAAAACAAACTGCTGAAGATGGCAGCTCGGCAAGTGATGAATGCTATTATACAAAAGAAGAAATTGAAAGAATAACTCACCAGGCATTTCAATATGCTCAAAAGAGAAGAAAGAAACTGACACTGGTTGACAAAGCAAATGTGCTGGACACTTCAAGGCTCTGGAGAAAAGTGGTGCAGCAGATAGCTACTGAATATACAGATGTGAAAGTTGATTACATGTTTGTTGATAATGCAGCGATGCAAATTCTCATTAACCCAAAACAGTTTGATGTAGTGCTGACTGAAAATATGTTTGGCGACATCATCAGCGATGAAGCAAGTGTACTTGCAGGTTCATTGGGATTGCTTCCTTCTGCATCTGTTGGAAATAAAACAGCTTTGTTTGAACCGATTCACGGTTCGTATCCGCAGGCTGCTGGAAAAGATATTGCTAACCCGCTCGGTTCTATTCTTTCATCGGCAATGATGCTTGACTATTTAGGAATGAGTGAAGAAGCAGCTTTAATCCGTGAAGCGGTTGAGTGGACGCTTGAAAATAATTTCGTAACAAAAGATATTGACCCGGTTAATTTTTATTTCACTTCTACCATTGGCGAGCTTTTGTGTGATTATGTAAGTGGAAAGATTCCGGGGTCAATTAAGAAAGAGAATATTGAGTTGAGAAAGTCGACGATAATATAAAAGCCCCATCCCGACCTTCCCCGAAGGGGAAGGCCATCAGGGCACAAGGCCAGCTTATTGGAGATGTTCATTAGAGAGAAAATTTCGAAAAGTTGGGGCTGTGAGTTGGTAAGCCTCCCCTTCGGGGAGGTTTGGAGGGGCTGCTCTTTGTTTTTTAAAACGGCGGGTGTATATTTACAAAACATACATCCTCATGTTGAAGAATATAGTAAATAATGTCATCGCAAGAGTTTCTACAATAATTATTGTGGTTGTCATTATTATTACTTCAACAGGAGGTGGTGCATGATAATAAATTAAAAAATAATTATACGCAACCCGCCTCCAAAAAGGCGGGTTGTTTTTTTGTGGCCTCCCCAAACCCCTCCGAAGGAGGGGCTTACGAAGAGTCTGCAAATTGAAAATGAATTTAAAAATATAAACGACTTAAAGTCCCGCATAAGGCGGGATTTGGAGGGGCTTAAAATGGCATCATACTATAACAACGAAACGATTCTTTATCTCAATGGAGATTATGTAAAAGCTGCAGAAGCGAAGATGGACTTCTATAGCCAGTCTTTGCATTATGGCTATAGTGTGTTTGAAGGAATCCGTTCTTATAAAACTGTGAAGGGTGAAACAAAAATCTTTAAAGAGGTTGAACATTTTGAAAGACTGAAGAATTCTGCTGCTGCTTTGAATATGCCTTATCACTGGATAACTGAAGAATTGATTAATGCCACTTACGAAGTATTAAAGCAAAATAATCTTGGAGATGCTTATATCCGTCCCGTTGTGTATGCACCGGCGAATATGAAGTTTGATATAAACGATAAATCATTTATTGTTATCCAGGCATGGGAAATGCAACCGTTCCTTGGTGAAAAATTAATCCGGGTAATGACATCAACGTTTCAGCGACCCAATCCGAAAGGATTTAAAATTCATGCAAAAGCTGCAGGTCATTATGTAAACTCATTACTTGCCAGCCAGGAAGCAAAAGCAAATGGGTATGATGAAGCATTGTTATTGGATATGAATGATTATGTTGCCGAAGCACCGGGAGCAAATTTGTTTTATGAGAAAAACGGGAAACTTTTTACTCCTGCGCCAGGAAATATATTAACAGGCATTACAAGAGCAACTGTTTTAGAAATATGCAATGAATTAAATATTGAAGTGGAAGAAAAGTTTTTTACGATTGATGAATTGAAAGAAGCTGACGCTGCTTTCTTCTGCGGTACAGCAGCTGAGGTGATTGGTTTTGAAAGTTTGGATGAATATAAA
>JANOJO010000171.1:0-3913 GCA_031418795.1 Bacteroidota bacterium
TGCTGATACAGCTAAAGCGTATATTAAAATATCAACAGTTATAAATGAAATCGCCTTATTAATACCAAATGCAATTTCACCAAACAACGATGGTAAGAATGATATTTGGCGGTTGGATTTTATAGACATTTATTATCCGAATGCTGAAATTGAAATTTATAATAGATGGGGGCAAAAAGTATTTGAAACAAAAGATTATACAAAAGGGTGGAATGGAAAAACAAGAGGAATTGAACAAGGTACTTCAGTCTTTGTTTGGCATTGTACATATAAAAAGTACAATGTTTATCAAAATCTAAAAGGAACTGTAATGTTAATAAAGTAAAAATTAAAAAAATTTTTGTCCGCCGGGGATCTGCCCTCCATCATGCTATTATCGCATGGCCTATAGGGAAGCCTCGAGCGGACGGATGCATATCAATCCTATAATTTTATTATTCTTTATTGGACGAGAACACTACGGAAATCAGTTCGTTTATTCAATGCTTATTCAAATTCATTAGTTTTACAGGTAAGCAATAATAATTCATGAATAATCCCAATCTCAATACAAACAAAGAAGACTTAACAGCGGTTGATAAAGAATTTGAAAATAATATCAGGCCGGCGGTCATTGAAGATTTTTCGGGGCAAAGCCAGATAATTGACAACCTGAAAATATTTATAAAAGCAGCAAAAATGCGTGGCGAAGCATTGGATCATGTTTTATTTCATGGCCCCCCGGGTTTGGGTAAAACAACTCTCTCAAGGATTGTTGCCAATGAGATGGGAGTAAAAATCAGAGAAACATCAGGCCCGGTAATAGAAAAGCCCGGCGACCTTGCCGGCTTGCTTACCAATCTTGAACCCAATGATGTTTTATTTATTGATGAAATACACAGGCTGAGTACGGTAGTGGAAGAATATTTATATGCAGCCATGGAAGATTACCGTATTGATATTATGATTGACAGCGGCCCCAATGCAAGAAGTGTACAGATCAATCTGAATCCATTTACTTTAATCGGAGCTACTACAAGAAGTGGTTTACTCACTGCCCCATTGCTTTCAAGGTTTGCCATAAAATCAAGATTAGAATATTATACTTCAGAAGTGCTGAATAAAATAATTCATCGTTCATCAAAAATTCTCAATACTAATATTTCAAATGATGCCGTGCATGAAATCGGAAGAAGAAGCCGCGGCACACCACGCATTGCTAATGGATTATTAAGAAGGGTAAGAGATTTTGCACAAGTGCTCAATGATGGTGAAATTGATTTCGGAATTACTCAGCATGCTTTAAAAGCATTGAATGTGGATGAGCATGGGTTGGATGATATGGACAACCGGATTCTATCAACGATCATTGATAAATTTAAAGGGGGCCCTGTTGGTATTACTACAATCGCTACTGCAGTTGGTGAGGAAGCTGGCACGTTGGAAGAAGTGTATGAACCATTTTTAATACAGGAAGGTTTTATTCAGCGTACACCAAGAGGAAGAGAAGTAACAGCAAAGGCTTATGAGCATTTGGGAAAAAAACCGGGCACTCCTTCTGCAACTTTATTTACATAATAAAAATGGGAGCCCGAAATAAAGATACCCATTTGCATATTGGCACATTTGCACATTACCCCTGCACCACCAATCTGAACCCATTTCCGTGAATATTCACAATCTCAAGCTTTTCATCATCTTTTAAATACTTACGGAGTTTGGCTATGTAAACATCCATACTTCTGCCATTAAAATAAGTATCGCTGCCCCATATTTTTTTCAATGCCGCTTCTCTTGGTAAAAGATCATTCAGATGTTCTGCAAGCATTTTTAATAATTCATTTTCTTTTGGCGATAATGTTTGCGTAATGCTTCCATGTATCAACTGACGCAGCTTGGGATTGAAATGAAAAGTTGACAAATCAAATTCTTTGTTCTCGCTTTCACGGTTCATTTCTTCATTACGCTTCAGGATGGCTTTTATTTTCAATAACAGCACTTCACTGTCAAAAGGTTTGGTTATATAATCATCGGCGCCGAGTTTATAGCCCTGTATCACATCTTCCTTCATTGTTTTTGCACTCAGAAAAAACAAAGGAATATCCGGATCTACATCTCTTATTTCTTCTGCAAGTGTAAAGCCGTCCATATTCGGCATCATTACATCCAGCAGGCAGATGTCAAATTTTTCACGTTGAAAAGCAGCCAGACCGAGACGGCCATCTCTTTCTAATATTACATCATAATCATTCAGTTCAAGATAGTTTTTCAAAACACTGCCCAGGTTTGTGTCGTCTTCGCACAATAAGATTTTAGGTTTCTTTCCTTCCATTTTATAAAGTTTAAAATTTGTTGTTTGATATTAATTACAAATAAAGGTAAAGCAATTCCGGCGCAGAAGAATAAGAGTTCAATTTTTTGTTAAAAGAAAGTCATTCCAGTGAAAATCCTTGATAATACTATCCTCTTATTAATGGACTTCTTATTCAAATATTCTAAAAACATAACCGGGCTTACAAGTATAAACTTTATTTTGAGATTACTACTTTAAGCCATTTGATTTATCTTCCCCAAAATATTTTCCAATGCCCGACTCTCAAAAATTTCTTGAAACTATAAAAGCCGGATACACTTTCAAAGGCGAAGCATTTAAAATTGGCAATGGAGTTTTGGATGGCAATGTGATTGCCGGTGCAGATGTAATACTTCCTTTAAAAACAATGAACCGTCACGGATTGATTGCAGGCGCTACAGGTACGGGTAAAACAAAAACGCTTCAGGTACTTAGTGAAATATTAAGCGATGCAAGTGTGCCTGTTGTAATGATGGACATTAAAGGTGACCTGAGTGGCATTGCTGCTGCAGGCGCTGTGAATGATAAAATAAATGAACGGGTGCAAAAACTGGGCATTGAATATAAACCCGCTGCTTATCCTGTGGAGTTGCTCACACTCAGTAATCAAAAAGGTGCAAGACTGCGTGCAACAGTCAGTGAGTTTGGCCCTGTACTGCTTTCAAAAATTTTAGGATTAAATGATACGCAGGGCGGTTTTGTTGCCATGATATTTAAATACTGCGATGATAATAAACTACCGTTGCTCGATTTAAAAGATTTTATTAAAGTACTGCAGTTTGTAAGTGATGAAGGAAAAGCAGCAATGGAAAAAGAGTATGGAAAAATTTCAACAACATCAACCGGAACAATTTTAAGAAAGGTAATCGAACTGCAGCAGCAGGGCGCCGATTTGTTTTTTGGCGAAACAAGTTTTGATGTGGACGACTTGATGCGTATCGCTGATGATGGCCGCGGAATGATTTCAGTAATCCGTGTTACTGATTTGCAGGACAGGCCAAAACTGTTTTCCACCTTTATGCTGCAACTGCTGTCAGAATTATACGCCACCTGCCCGGAAGAAGGGGATATGGATAAACCCAAGCTGGTTATGTTTATTGATGAAGCACATCTTATTTTTCAGGAAGCGAATGATGCGTTGCTGCAGCAGATTGAAACGATTATCAAATTGATTCGCTCAAAAGGAATCGGTATTTTCTTTTGTACACAAAACCCGATGGATGTACCTGCAAGTGTACTTGCACAACTTGGATTGAAAGTACAACATGCGTTAAGGGCATTCACTGCGGCTGACAGGAAAACAATTAAACAGACCTCAGAAAACTACCCCGAGACAGAATTTTATAAAACAGAAGATTTGATAACACAGTTGGGAATTGGCGAAGCATTAATAACGATGCTCAATGAAAAAGGAATACCAACACCATTAGTTCATTGCATGTTGCGGCCGCCACAAAGCCGTATGGATATTTTATCAGAATTGGAAATAGACGCTTTGGTAAGCAAATCAAAAATTGCAGCGGGGTATAATAAAGTAGTGGATAGTGAAAGTGCTTATGAAATATTAAATGAGAAATTAAA
>JANOJO010000172.1:0-9497 GCA_031418795.1 Bacteroidota bacterium
AAAAAAAAGAGCACCATGCAGGCACCCTTTTGTTTTTGTCAGGTTGGTTGCAACTAAATTTTGAATCCTAAAGTAAGTAACAGATTTCCACCGCTGTCTTTTATTGATGCAAATGTATTTGCCCGCGGCGCATTTACACGGTATGGAAAGTTTACATCTTTATTTAAACGATGTACATAAGTAAGGTCAAGAAACATTCCTTTGTTACGGTAACCAAGCCCGCCGCTCAGGTTCATTTTTCTTGCTTTCAGTTCACGGTCTTTGTAGGGGTTGCCATAATATGCAAAGCCTAATCTCGCCATAAAGATTTTAAATTTCAACTCACCACCCACTCTGAAATTAAATGCACTTTTATACACGGCATCTATGGCCTGGTTAAATGGCACAAAGGGTGCTTTCGTTTCATTTGTTATTTCGGCTGCTGATGGACCATAACTCATCCATTTATAATTGGTGTACTCAATATCGGCAGTTACAAATCCTTTTTGTTTTTTAATATCCGCTACTTCCCTGAATACATACGAACCGCTGATGATAATTTTTGTGGGTGTGTTCAATGCGTATTTAAATTCTGGTTTTTGTCCGCCTGTTAATACTGAATAAGAAACAGTGTCATAACCGAAGCCGGCGCCAAAACGATTTTCAAGATCAGCAGCAAAGCCAGCCGTGGTTGTTTCTGTCAGCGGCATCCAGGTGGGGGAGTGTACTGCCAACCCAAGCCTGATAAATTCCTGAGGCCGGTAAATAAGTCCGCCACGCAGGTTTAATCCATATCCTTTCAGCGAAAAATTTTCATCATAAGTAAGAAAACTAAAATCATTGTTTGTATTGCCGGTGGCATCAGATTCATGAAAATAAGTTCTGCGTTCATGATTAATAATCGAAAGACCAAAGCTCAATCCTGCAAGCCATTTTTTATTTAATTCGCTGCCAAAACCAAAAGCAATTTCAGTAATGCCTCCTTTAGATTCTGTTAAGCTCTCCTGGTTACGAATAGAAGGATTTTCTGAATGGGCCACTACCTGAAGATTTCCATTTACTCTTGCCGTATCAACCAGGTAAGTGTATAAAGCCATTTTTGTTTGTAAAGAAATATTGGAACTATACAGCAGTGCACCGTCAATAGTCAGGTTTGAATTTGCAAATTCATCGGCTAATGGTTCAGCATAACTGCTGTAATCATTCTGTCCTTTGTAAAATGTTTTCTGGTTAAAATTTGCATGCCTTGTTACTGTAATGCCAAAACTGTTTCTTGCCCTGTTGCCAAAGCCGCCAAAAATAAATCCGGATGTACCCAGCCCGCCATTTTTTTGCGATTCACCTTTATTCAGTGTACCTCTGAAATCAGTTTTTTCTTTACCAAACTGAAAACCCGGTGTAAGAATAAAATCAGATGTTTTAAAAAAGGCCAGCCCTGCAGGATTTATATGGTTGGCTGATGCATCACCGCCTAAAGAACCCATTGCCCCGCCAATAGCCTGGTTACGGGCCGTACCACCCAAATGATACCAGGATAACCGAAGTGCATCTTCCGGCGATTGGGAAAAAGTTGTGAATGCGGAGAACAGTAAAATGATTGAGTATATTTTTTTATTCATAAAAACAGGAATGAAAGGTTGGGTAATACAAAGGAGGAAACATTCTGGTAAATGTTTTGAATAATTTCCTCCTTCATGATTTTACAATTAATTGCCACCTCTTGTTGGGCGGGTTGCGCCACCACCGCTGCTGGTGCCAGATGAACTGCTTCCCGATGTACTGCTGCCCGATGTACTGCTGCCACTGCTGCCGGATGATGAACCCGATGATGATCCGGATGATGATGATGGATTATAAGTTCTTGACGGCGGGCTGTATGAGTTGTTAGAATTGCCCGTGCCCGAATTGTTATTATTTCCTCCGGAAAATATTTGCTTTACTGTATTGCTGAATCCACTGCTGTTTCTATTGTTGTAAACAGGGCGGCTAACTATACCAGGCTTCGCTGTATTTCTTACAGTATTATTTGTGTTATTGAAGTTTGTATTCGAGTAACTATTCAGGTTAAAATTTCTTGGCTTGGAATAATTAGTTTGGCTCACCGGCAATTTAGGATTTACTACAACCACGGTATTGGTGCAATACGGATTGTAATAATAATTCCAGGAAGTGTAAGGATTCCAGTAGTTGCCGTAATAATAATTATACCTGTAACCATAGCGGTCATAAGAATACCAATCGTTGAAGTCATTCCATTGGTAACGGTTCTGCACTTTCATGCGCAAATAACGGTCATCATAATAATCATCATCATACTTGTATTTATCATCTTCCTCTTTTACCCTCACATATTCATCCTGCGGTTTGGCTGCAGAATAATACACATCGTCTGGTGTTTGACCGGTTTTGTAAGCCGTGGTGCAACTGCTTAAAGCTGCTGCGGTAATTGCCAATAGTAAAATTTGACGTTTCATGGCAGAGTGTTTTTAAAGGTTTGTAAAAATGAAGTTACTACATTTGCCCCGAATCAATAGCACAATCTTTTAAGGCACAAATATTTTGCCAGCAGAAACAAAATTGCAAATTGCGCTGTTAATTAAAGAATAAAAAACAATCAGCAATAGATAATAGGCAATAGACAATGAGGAATAGACAATGAGCAATAGACAATGGGCAATAGATTTTTCGATGCAGAGTATAATGCATAGGCAGCAAGGAACGATAAACTATCCCGAAGGGATTCCTTCGGAAAAAACAATAAACGATAAACTAATATGGCGAAAGGAATTACAACAAGAACCGAAGATTATTCGCAATGGTATAATGATCTTGTATTGAAAGGAGGATTGGCTGATTATTCAGCAGTACGGGGATGTATGGTGATAAAACCTTATGGTTTTGCACTATGGGAAAATATGCAGGCAGCATTGGATAAAATGTTTAAAGACACCGGTCATCAGAATGCATACTTCCCACTCTTTGTTCCAAAAAGTTTTTTAGAAAAAGAAGAAGGCCATGCCGAAGGCTTTGCAAAAGAATGTGCCGTGGTAACTCATTACCGGCTGAAAGCAAATCCTGATAAAAAAGGAACACTGATGGTGGATCCTGAATCTAAATTAGAAGAAGAATTAATTATTCGTCCCACCAGCGAGGCTATCATCTGGCATACTTATAAAGACTGGATACAGTCTTACAGGGATCTTCCATTGCTGATCAATCAATGGTGTAATGTGGTAAGGTGGGAAATGCGGACACGTTTGTTTTTGCGTACCGCAGAATTTTTGTGGCAGGAGGGGCACACTGCACATGCCACGGCAGAAGATGCAATAGAAGAAACAAAAAAAATGCTGGAAGTGTATGCTACGTTTGCCGAAGATTTTATGGCCTTGCCGGTAATCCGTGGTGTAAAATCAGAGAGTGAAAGATTTGCTGGTGCATTAGATACTTATTGCATTGAAGCATTGATGCAGGATGGAAAAGCATTGCAGGCAGGCACCTCACATTTTCTGGGTCAAAATTTTGCCAAAGCATTTGATGTAAAATTTTTAAATAAAGAAAACAAACAGGAATATGTGTGGGCCACAAGCTGGGGAGTAAGTACGAGATTGATAGGCGCATTGGTAATGGCGCATAGCGATGATCAGGGCTTGGTGCTGCCGCCAAAAATCGCACCCGTACAGGTTGTGATTATTCCTATTTATAAAGGAGATGAATCGAAACCTGTGATTGATGCTAGGGCAAATGAAATCATAAATGGATTGAAAGCAGCAGGCATACGGGTAAAATATGATGACAATGAAAATAACAGGCCGGGCTGGAAATTTGCAGAGCATGAATTAAAAGGAGTACCCGTGCGGCTCGCCATGGGTCTTCGTGATTTGGAAAATAATGTAGTGGAGCTTGCCCGGCGTGATACAAAAGAAAAAAATTCCGTATCATTAGATGGAATTACCGGGTACATTTCAAACCTGCTGAATGAAATTCAGCAAAACTTGTTTGACCGGGCAAAAATATATCGTGAAGAACATATTACTACAGTAAATACCTGGGAGGAATTTATTAAAACACTAAATGAAAAAGGCGGTTTTGTTTCTGCACACTGGGATGGCACAGCAGAAACTGAAACTGCCATAAAAGATAAATGTAAGGCAACCATCCGTTGCATTCCGCTCAACAATCAGCAGGAGGAGGGTAACTGTATATTTTCCGGCAAGCCAAGCAAACAAAGAGTTTTATTTGCACTGGCGTATTGATATATCATTTTTCTCATTATATTTAACTTTTAAACCAACTAAAACTGTATTATGGAAAATACAAACCAACCACAAAACGAAAATATTTTTTCAAACCCAAAAACACCCTTACCAAATGCAACAGCCGTTTTGGTATTAGGAATTTGTTCAATTGTATTCAGTTGCTTTTTTGTAGGAGCCATACTGGGAATTATTGGAATGGTATTAGGGTCTAAAGGGAAAAAAATATACAGAGCCAGCCCCGCTATTTATGATGGCTTTAGTCAATTAAATGCCGGGTATATTATGTCAATTATAGGTACATGTCTTGGTGGCCTGTATCTTATTTACTGGATTATCTGGGTAGCCATCCTGGGCACTGCAATGACCGGCATTTGGAATATGAATTAGCAGGATAAAATTTTTCTGCTACCTTAATTTTTCAATAGTCAAATGTTTTCATGGTTAGAAAATAATATGCTCCCCTGCGCTTATAAATCTCTTTTTGGAATTGATTGCCCTGCATGCGGACTTCAGCGTTCATTGCTATTATTTCTAAAAGGAAATTTCCAGGAGAGTTTCTTCCTGTATCCTCCATTAATACCTGTAATACTTGGAGCAGTTATTCTTTTATTTTATTTTCTTTTCCCAAAACATATCAAAGCATTATTTATAAAAAAATATTTTATTTTCCTGTTGTCTGTTATTATTGTGAACTACATCATTCATTTGTCTAAGTAATCACCCGTTAATACTTATAATAAATATTTTAAATCAAAACCAATTATTATGGAACAGAATCAAAACACTTCTTTATTTGGATTAGGAATTGACGAAAATTCAAAAGCTCAACTTTCTGAAGCTGCCCGGTGGGCAAAATTTCTTGCCATTGCAGGATTTGTTGGATTAGGGTTAATGATTATTTACGGCATTTATATGTCTTTCATTTTTTCATCCATGTTAGGCCAGATGGATGATCGGTTCGGAGGGATGGGAGGTAGTGGCGGGCTTGCTTCAAGTTTAGGAGCAGGTATGATTGTTTTCTATATCATCATGGCAATAATTGGTTTTTTCCCACTATTATTCCTGCTTCGGTTTTCTAATAAAATGAAAGCAGCTCTTGATTCAAATGATCAGGATGTATTAAATGAGTCTTTCAGGAACCTGAAAGTATATTACCGCTATATTGGTATTATCACAATTATTAGTCTTGTATTAATTGTAATTAGTATTTTAATGATGATAGTAGGTAGCAGTATGCTGATGTAATTAACTACAATAACTGAAAACAATACAGGCGACAGATATTTTGTATCTTATTTCGGAACACTCAGTTTTGTCATCTCCTGCCCGTTAAAAATTTTTGCAAGATTGTTGTCGTTTGTATTTTTCCAGTCTTTTATTTTGGCTTCGGATACGATGCGCCAGAAATTTTTTGCTTTTAACTCGTTGTAGTCTGCCGTTTTTATAAACAGGCCAATAATTGTTGACCGGGTTTTAAATTCAATCTTCACGGGAGTTATTGATAAATGTTTTTCTTCAATGAATTTGGTGATTTGTTCGCTGTGCATAGAAAAATGATTTTTAGTAAAGATAATAGTTTACAGTTTACACCTGCAATTATACAAATGAAAAAGGGTTCTTTGCAGAACCCCAATAAAATTAGTTACGGTGAATTTTTTACCAGCGACTACCACTGCCGGCAAAAGAGCGGCGGTTGTTGTTGTTGTTGCTTCTTTCTTCACGTGGCTTGGCCACAGTAACTTTAATGTTGCGGCCATCAACGGCTGCGCCATCCAATTCTGCAATTGCTTTTTGAGCAGCTGCATCATCTGTCATTTCTACAAAACCGAAACCACGGCTGCGGTTTGATTCTTTGTCTAAGATTACTTTGGCTGATGTTACTTCGCCGTAATCAGCAAAATAGCTTTTTAAGTCTTCATCCTGTACGTTGAAGCTTAAGTTTGAAACATAAATGTTCATGTACTTTTTTCTTTTAAAATAATTAATAAATGATCTGAGAAAAAACAGCGGAAATAAGGACTAACTATTTAGCAGGGAATGCTTAGCAGAAAAAACCGTTTACTTACCAATAACTGTAGAACTCAAATTTGAGAGGCGAAGATAGGTTTAATTGCCGGAATGAACGGTATTATTTTACGGTGCTCTGATCTACGGCCCAGTTATCAGTACGGAACGGGCAAAGCGGTAAACCTTCTTTACTGAAAACATTTCCGATAATTGTATTACCAAAACCAAAACGAACATGTACAGGCGCCGGCACTTTATCACTCCACACAATTATTTTATCTTTTTCTATTCTTGCTTCAGCAGGTTGCCAGTCTTCCATTTCTCCCGATATAAAAAACCCGGTAATTGATCCACTGGCATTCAAACCTTTTGCGGTATTTTCAAAACTAAGCGTAATCCTGTTTTTATTTGTTGTCTTGCTTTTATACACAGGGCTTTTATAAGCCATGCCTTTTTGATTGTATGTTTCTGCCAGAGCATAATTAGCAAGCCTTAGCCCAACATCATGTTTGTTGGATGGATGAATATTTGTGACAGAATCTATCAGGTCAGTCACTACCACCATGCCGGTATTTTTATAGGTCATCGTTTTTGTTTGCGCTTCCTGCACTAAAGCGCCTACATTATTCAGCCCATATTTATAAGGCGCTATTTGTACATAATAAAACGGAAATTCTTTTTTCCAGGCTTCTCTCCATGAATTGATCATGGTGGTAAAAAGCTTATGATAGGTACTGTTATTTACTGTATTGCTTTCGCCCTGGTACCAGATGGCTCCTGCAATATTGAATTTGGTGATGGGATCAATCATCGCATTGTAGCAAAGTCCGTCATGATTGGGCCACCAGCGAAAACTCTGCAGCTTGGCAGCAGAAAGCCTCAGTTCTTCATCTTCGTCAAATATATTTTCAGGTGTCCAAACTTCGGCTGGTGTGCCACCCCAGCTTGAATTGATAAGGCCGATAGGAATTTTCAGATTAGTATTTAATTTTTTTCCAAAAAAATAACCAATAGCGCTGAATGTTTTCAATGAATTGGAATCACAAATTTTCCATTCGGCCTGTACATCATCCTGCGGATGATTGGCTGTTGTTTTGGGTATTTGAAAAAACCGGATATTGGCATTGTAGCAGGTGGCAAGTTCATTTTTTATATCTTTCAATCCGTTCATATAGCTCCATTCCATATTCGATTGACCTGAACATACCCACACTTCACCAATTAAAACATCACTTAAAACAAGAGTTACACTTCCTTTCAATGTAATGTTGTATGGGCCGCCAGCAACAGGAGTTTTTATTTTTATTTTCCAGTTTGCACGGTTGTTTACAGTAGTTGAATCGGTTCTGTTATTCCAGCTTGCTGTTATATAAATTTTTTCGCCGGGATTGCCCCAGCCCCACAGAGATGCCGAATCATTTTGTTGTAATACCATGCCCGATGAAATAATGGATGGCAACCGTAATTGAGCAGAAATTGTTTGTGCAAAAATTACAGACACAAAAAATAGTAAACAAAATTTTTGCATTGCAGGCAGCTTTAGTGAATATTAAATGTAGGAAATTATTGGAACCTTCGTTTAAAAAATTTAAAGAATATAAGGCTGCGCCAAATAATTTAATTCTTAAATCAAAAATTGGAGATTAATATTTACATTTAAGTTCTTTATAATAAAACGACTTGCTATGAGAAAATCCTTTTTCACTTTCTTTATTATTTTGACAGCCAATTGGCTGCTGGCACAAAAAGAATTGACACCTGCTGGTGTAAATGTTGTTGTTACTAAAAACAGCGCAACCATTTCCGGTAAAAAAATTGATTACACTGCACACACAGGCTATCTTGATTTAAAAAATGATACTGGCAAACTTATCGCTAAAGTATTTTTTACCTATTATAAAAAAGACGGTGAGGATGCGGCAAAAAGACCGGTATGTTTTACATTCAATGGTGGTCCCGGTTCGTCATCCGTTTGGTTGCACATGGGTGGGCTTGGCCCCAAAAGAGTTTTATTGCAGGATGATGGTACGGCTACAGCCCCACCATATCAAATTATCAATAACGAATACAGTTGGCTTGATAAAACTGATCTTGTTTTTATAGATCCGGTTTCTACCGGCTTCAGCAGAGCTGCACCGGGAGAAAGTCCAAAACAATTTCATGGGTATGTTGAAGATATTTCTTCGATAGGTTCTTTTATCCGGCATTTTTTGTCGAGGTATGAACGATGGGGCTCACCAAAATTTCTTGCCGGTGAAAGTTATGGCACTACAAGAGCCGCTGGTCTTTCAAAATTTTTGCAGGACAGGTACAGGATTTATCTTAATGGCATAGTACTTATTTCTGCCGTTCTCAATTTTGGCACCAACGATTATTATGTTGGCAATGATTTGCCACGGGCTTTATACATTCCTTCTTATACGGCCGCAGCATGGTATCATAAAAAATTATCACCGGCTCTGCAAGGCGATTTAAAAAAAGCATTGAAAGAAAGTGAAGAATTTGCATTGGGTGAATACGCTACTGCATTATTAAAAGGTGGTTGGCTCAGCGATGCTGATAAAGACATGATTGCAGAAAAGATGAGTTATTACACCGGGCTTTCAAAAGATTTTTGTCTGAAAGCAAATTTGCGGGTGGAAGAAAATCGTTTTTATAAAGAATTGCGGAGAAAAGATGGATTAACTGTTGGCAGATTAGATGCAAGGTTTACAGGCCGCGATTTGGATGATGCAGGTGAAACTGTGAGCTTCGATCCATCATTTGCAAATATTGACGGACCATTTACATCCGCATTAAATGATTATTTTCAAAAAGATTTAAATTTCAAAGAAGAAAAAGGCTATGATATTTTCGGCGCTGTATCTCCCTGGAATTATAGCAATGTGCAAAACCAGTTTTTGAATGTAGCTGAAAGTTTAAGGGATGCCATGGCAAAAAACCCCAACCTGAAAGTATATGTTGGCTGCGGCTATTATGATTTTGCCACACCTTATTTTATTGCACAGTATGATGTAGAGCACATGTTTCTGCGGCCGGAACAAAGAAAGAATGTGAAATTTTATTTTTATGAATCAGGCCACATGTATTATATCCACAAGCCTTCTTTAATTCAATTTAAAAAAGATATGGATTCTTATTTTGACTGGAGTACAAATACAAAATAATACCCGGCGATTATTTTTTGGCAATCAGGTTAAGTTTCTTTTCATTTCTGACAATAACAATCCATTTACTGACTATTTTATTTCCTGG
>JANOJO010000173.1:0-10412 GCA_031418795.1 Bacteroidota bacterium
ATGTAAACATATTCATTAAACCCCTCCCACCACCAAAGAGCTGACCCACCATCAGCTCTTTTCCTTTTTCCCAACAAAAAGTTAACGCCCCTTTATTTTAACCACTCGTCAAGTACATATAGCCATTCAGCTAAAATGAAATTATTTTTTCCGGTATCACTATTATTTTTATTCTACGAAAGTTTTAGTACGTGTGGGTGATTCGTGTAACAAAGAAACAAAGAGTTTCGTTTTACCAAAATATAGCCATGAAAATCAAAACCATTTTAGCCTGCGGGTTTACTGCATTTATTACAATGCAAGCAGTAGCACAAACTTCCGCTCCTTTACAGCTTGAAGCAAAACGTACTAATCAAAAAGTAAAAATTGACGGCCTGATTGATGATGCTGCCTGGAAAGATGCAGCCATCATGACTAATCTTGTGGAGTTTCGACCAAGAACCGGCGCCATAGAAAGCCCCGAAACAAAAACAATTGCTTACCTGATGTATGATGATGATGGCATTTATTTTGGCGGTTATTGTTATGAACGTACTAAAGACAGCATCGCATCAGAACTGAAAGGACGGGATGGTTTTGGCACCAATGATTATGTGGGTATCATCTTCGATACTTATTATGACAAAATAAACGGGTTTGAATATTTTGTAACACCGCTAAATGAACAATGGGATGCTAAGATGTCATCACAAAGAGAAAGTAATAATGGCGGTGAAGATTTTGGCTGGAGTGCTGTATGGAAAAGCGGAGCAGTAATTCATAATGATGGCTGGAGCTTTGAAATGTTTATTCCATACTCAGCTATTCGTTTTGGAAAAAAAGATGTGCAAAACTGGGGTATGAACATTACCCGCCGACGCAGAAAAACCGAACAGCAATATACCTGGAACCCGATTGATCCGAATAAAAGCGGCTTTCTTCCACAGGAAGGTATGTGGGCAGGCATTACCAATATTAAACCACCACTGCGGCTTCAGTTTTCCCCCTACTTTTCTGTGTATGCAAATCATTATCCGTACAACCAGGCGGGTATAGAAAATGCTACGAGTAATTTTAATGGCGGCCTCGATGTTAAGTATGGCATCAACCAGGCATTTACTTTAGATGCCACATTGATTCCTGATTTTGGACAGGTGCAAAGTGATAACCAGGTGCTGAACCTTACACCCTTTGAAGTAAAATTTAATGAGAACAGAAATTTTTTTACTGAAGGCACTGAACTGTTCAACAAAGGAAATTTGTTTTACTCCCGCAGAATTGGCGGTACTCCCATTCATTTGTATGATGTATATAATAATTTAGGAGCAAATGAATCTGTAATAAATAATCCAACAGAATCGAAACTGATCAATGCTTCAAAAATTTCAGGAAGAACACAGAAAGGGTTTGGCATTGGAATATTAAATGCCATTACAAAACCTCAGTATGCCACTATTGAAAATTCTTTGACCAAAGAAAAATATAAACTACAAACCGATCCCCTTACCAATTATAATATTCTTGTGCTGAACCAGAGTTTGAAAAACAATTCCAGCGTATCGCTTGTAAATACCAATGTATGGCGAAGCGGAAAAGATTATGATGCTAATGTAACTGCAGGCCTGTTTGACCTGAACGATAAAAAAAATATATGGAACCTGGGTGGCAAAGCAGCAGTAAGTAACCTGGTGGGTTATCATGCGCCGGGTGATACAAAGACAGGATACAGCCAGCAGCTTTATTTTGGTAAAAACAGTGGTCGTTTCAATTTTAATTTATACCAGGAACTTACAGATACAAAATTTACCAGTAACGACATGGGTTATTTCACTAACAATAATTTTCTGGATCATAATTTTTTTGTGGGATACAGGTGGATAGAACCGAAAAGTTTTTATAACCGCATTAATATAAGTGTAAACGGCCGGCACAGTAAATTGTTCAGCCCCATAAGCGGCATTGATGAAAAATATCAAACAGCAAGGGTCAATTTTAATTTCAGTATGCAATCGAAAAAGCTATGGTGGGCCGGTACATTTCTATCATTCAACTTTCGTGAAAATGATTTTTATGAGCCCCGCTGGTTTGGTCGTTTTTTCCGCAGGGGCAACAGCATTATCGGTGGTGCATGGCAGGAAAGTAATGGTTCAAAAAAATACTCGTATTCTGCTGAAATTTTCACCCGTACGTTTTTCAATTTTTACAAAGGCTTCAGCGCTGAACTTACTTATCGCCAGAATTACAGGTTTACCAGTAAGTTTTCTTTAAACCACCGGCTTAGCCTTGCGCCAAAATATAATAATGTTGGCTATTCGTATTCAACCAATAGCAGTGATATTATTTTCTCCAGAAGAAAAGTAAATGCCATTGAAAATATTCTCGGCGCCAAATACAGCTTCAATAACAAGATGGGAATAAACTTCCGGATGCGGCATTACTTCAGCAGTGTGGAAAACAAACAGTTTTTTACGCTAATGAATGATGGCAAACTTAATCCCAACAATTCTTTTAACCTCAACAGGGATCAAAATGTAAACTTTTTCAATATTGACATGGTTTACACCTGGGAGTTTGCACCTGGCAGCTTTATCAATATTGTTTGGAAAAATGCGGTGTATGATTTTGATGATAACGTAGAGAGAAATTATTTTAAAAATTTTTCCAACACACTTGAATCGGATCAAAACAACAATATTTCATTCAAGATTATTTATTTTCTTGATTACCTGCAGTTGAAAAGCAAGAAAAGAAAAATTCAGTAGTGTTTAGTTTTGTGATAGAAGGCCCCTGTTGTCTAATGGGGGCCAACTTTATTTATATAGCTCTGTAATGTACAGGTGAAATTAACCAGAGAAAACTGTAAACGATGCAGTACATAAGGAGAGTTTAATAAGTTTAAGAGTTTACGGGTTTAATAAGCATGTTTTTAATTATTCTCAGCCTGTTAAGGCGCCGGCATTTTATCCACCCACAAATCTTTATATTCATCTTTCCAATTATGTTTCCACCGGCGGTGGCTCCATAAATATATTTCAGGTTGCAATTGTATGTTTTTTTCAAGATGTTTTACATACCTGCACATCAGTTCACCATCAGGTAATGATTTTGGATCATCAGCAATCAAAAAATATTCAAAATGATAATGTCCCCTTTTAGGCTTTGTAGTTGTCATCATCACTACAGGTATATTCTGAATGCGGGCAAATTTTTCAGGACCTTTTAAAAATGCAGTTGGTTTATTTAGAAAATTTAACCAGTAAGCATTTGTTGGAACTGGCGGATTCTGATCAGCTCCCAATGCAAGCAAATATTGTTTTTTTCGCCAGGGTATTATTGCCCGTGCCATATCTGATGATGATAACTGCGGATTGCCCCATCTTGACCTTAGCTTAATAAAAAGCCGGGTTGTTATTTTGTCTGCCTGCGGAAAATAGACAGTAAGAAAAGTAAAGGGTTGATTTATCCCGGTATAAAGTGTCATGATCTCCCAGTTAAAAAAATGCCCCAGGTTCAATTGAACAGATTTTCCTTTTTTATGCAATTGATGAAACACTTCAACATTTGCAGTAATTCTTTTATTCAGTGTTTTTTTGCTGATGGAAAGCAGTTTAATAGTCTCAATCCAGTTGTCAACAAAATTTCTGTAAAAACTTCTTGCAATTATTTTTAATTCAGCCTGATTTTTTTCGGGAAAAGAATTTTGAAGATTCTGCATTACAACCTGTTTCCTGTAACCTGTAATGTAAAAAAGGATGAGAAAAATCAAATCTGATATTCTGTATAAAATAAAAAATGGTAGCAGCGATATCAGGTAAAGTAATCCGTAAACAATATAATACATCAGGAGAGTTTAATAAGTTTAAGAGTTCACAAGTTTACAAAACAATATTCTGTACCATCTCACTCTTGTTCGGATAATCAGTATTGTAATGCAGACCACGGCTTTCTTTACGGAAGCTGGCGCCTTTTACAATCAGGTAACCAACTGTAATCATATTCCTCAACTCCAGCAATTGTGGAGATAGTGAAGTGCTTTCATACAATTGTTCTGTTTCTTCCCAAAGTAAATCCAACCTTCTTGAAGCTCTTTGCAAACGAACATCGTTTCGGACAATACCGACATAATCACTCATCACTAATTGCAGTTCTTTCAAACTCTGTGTTATCAAAATCATTTCTTTGGGTTCAGTGGTTCCCTTTGCATCCCAATCCGGAACCGCCCCACCCGAAGGAGGGATTTTAGAGTTATCAAATCCGTAATGTCTTTTTTTACTAGCGGAGTTCAAAGCCCCTCCTTCGGGGAGATTTAGGGAGGCTATGAAACATCGATGAGCAAAAACCATTGCCTCCAGCAATGAATTACTGGCAAGTCGGTTAGCGCCATGCAATCCCGTACTTGCACATTCACCACATGCATATAAATTTTTTATACTGCTTCTTCCCCATTCATCTGTTTTTATTCCGCCACAACTATAATGAGCCGCCGGCGCCACCGGTATCATGTCTTTTGAAATATCAATACCGATGGATAAACATTTCTGATAAATATTAGGAAAATGTTCCGTGAATTTTTCTTTAGTAAAATGGCGGCAATCAAGATACATATTTTCCGTACCTGTTTTTTTCATTTCACTGTCTATAGCTCTAGCCACAATATCTCTTGGCGCTAAATCTTTTCTTTCATCATATTTTTCCATGAAGGCTTCGTCTTTATTATTACGAAGAATACCACCATCACCACGCACAGCTTCTGTAATTAAAAATGCATGACCTCTTACTCCCGGTTCATACAAAGCCGTTGGGTGAAACTGGATGAACTCCATATTTTCAATTCTTCCTTTTGCACGATACAGCATCGCCACGCCATCACCTGTAGCAATGGACGGGTTTGTTGTTGTTCGATACACCTGTCCATTGCCGCCAGTTGCCAGCAGTGTATTTGTAGAAATTATTTTTTCAATCCTGTTTGTTTGCAGGTTGAGCACATACACGCCATAACATTCCACATCGGGTGTGCCTTTTGTAATAAGATAACCGAGATGGTGCTGCGTGATAATGTCAACTACAAAGCAATGCTTGATCAATTCAATATTTTTTTGATGGCTCACAGCATCCAGCAAAGCTCTTTCCATTTCCCATCCTGTAATGTCTTTATGATGCATGATGCGGGATTCTGAATGACCGCCTTCTTTTCCTCTTTTATAATCGCCGTCATGCTCTTTATCAAACCTGGCTCCCCATTCAATCAACTCATTTACTCTTTCGGGTCCTTCTTTCACTACAATTTCCACCACCTGTTCATTACAAAGTCCGTCACCCGCTATTAATGTATCATCAATATGTTTTTCAAAACTGTCATTCTCCAGATCATTCACAACCGCAATGCCACCCTGGGCATATTTTGTATTGGTTTCATCTGCTGCAGCTTTTGTTATTATCAGTATTTTTTTATCAGGAAAATGATGTGCCACTTTCAATGCATAGGTTAACCCTGCAATACCCGAACCAATGACGAGAAAATCTGTTTGTTTCATATCTGATTTTTTCTATAGCCTGGTTTATTGGTTTGTACAATTTGCGGGAGGGGGGAAAAAAATTACATATCCCCCAACTGCGGCCTGATAACAATTTCTTCCACACAGGCTGCCGGCGAAAGTAGTGATGCAGCATAAATCATTTTTGCAATATCTCCTGCTTCCATAATCCTGTAATTACTGTTATCAAAATCACCCCAGGAATCTGTTAAAGTTGCACCTGGAAAAACAGTAGTTACTTTAATATTAAACTGTTTCATTTCCTCACGCAGATTTTTACTAAACCCGTGCATGGCATATTTACTGATGCTGTAAGCGCCGCCATTGTTATAAGCTTTCAATGCTGCGATAGAACAAAGGTTGAAAATATGTCCGCTTTTTCTTTTCATCATTTCAGGAAGCAATGATCTTGTTAAATGATAAGCACTTTGAATATTAATTGCGAGTTGATCTTCCAATAAACCGTCTCTTTCATTAAAAATACTGCCCGGCTCAAATGTGCCTGCATTGTTTATTAAAATATCCGGCACTGCTGATTTTAAACACCATGCGCCAAAATTTTTTGCTTCTTCTTTTTTACTTAAATCAAATGCTTTTGCTTTTATGGATACAGCTGGATATTTAGTAAGCAACTCTTCCATTGTTTTATACAAGACAATTTCATTGCGGCCGGTAATAAAAAGATGATTTCCGTTTGAAGCAAAAATTTCAGCAATGGCTTTGCCCATTCCTCTTGATGCACCGGAGATAACTACGTTCATGCCCCCAACCCCGCCAACTGGCGGGGAGTCAGGAATATTCTTTTCTTTTTCAGACATCATTTACTTTTGACAATTATGTGTTGCAAATTACTTAACTAATCTTCAAACATGATAAACAAAAATTCTCCGCCAGCTGGCGGAGTCACGGGTAAATATCACAATCTCTTTTTCGACCTGGATCACACTCTTTGGGATTTTGAAGCTAATGCCCGTGTCACCCTGCTTGAACTTTATGACTTACTTCATCTGCGTGAGAGAGGTGTACATGATTTTGATTTATTTTATAAAAATTACCTGGTGCATAATGAAATACTTTGGGAGCACTATCGCAAAGGTTTTATTAAGCAAGATGAACTGCGTGTAAAAAGAATGAGACTTGCATTGCTTGATTTTAAAATTGCCGATGAGGCAGTGGCTCATGAAATGAATGTGCGTTTCCTTGACTTGCTGCCAACAAGAACAATTCTTTTTCCCGATGCCCTGGAAATTCTTCAATACCTGACAGAAAAAAAATATGAACTGCACCTCATCACCAATGGATTTGAAATAACACAGCACAGCAAGCTGAAGTATTCCGGCCTTGATAAGTTTTTTAAAGAAGTGATAACTTCTGAAGGAAGCAACAGTTTAAAGCCCAATAAAGAAATTTTTGATTTTGCATTTGCAAAAACAGGGGCTAAACCTCATGAAAGCATTATGCTTGGAGATAATATTGAAGTGGACATACTCGGTGCTATGAATGCCGGCATTGACCAGGTTTTTATCAATCACAATAATATTGTTATAAATATAAACCCGACTTATACAGTGAATACATTGAAGGAGCTGGAAGAAATTTTTTAGTCCCTCTCCTTTGGAGAGGGGTTGGGGTGAGGTTCTACCATGTTGCCACAATAGTTACCCCGCCCTGCGGCTTATCGCCAATTTTTACATGGATTATTGCATCGAGCGGTAAGAGCAAATCCACTCTTGAACCAAATTTTATAAATCCCATTTCATCTGTTTGTTTTACTTGCTGTCCGGCCTGTAAATAATTAATGATACGCTTTGCCACTGCACCGGCTATTTGTTTTATTAGAATTTCTTTACCATTTTTTTTATACACCACACTGTGTCTTTCATTTTCTGTGGAAGATTTTGGATGCCATGCTACAAGATATTTTCCTTTAAGATACTGGCTATAGACTACTTCTCCTGTTACAGGATTACGGTTTACATGTACATTCAGCGGACTCATAAAAATAGAAACCTGTATGCGGCGGTCAGTAAAATATTCATCAGCCTGCACTTCTTCAATCGCCACTACTTTACCATCAGCCGGAGCCACGATAGCATTTTCCTGAATTGTTAATTTTCTTTTTGGTATGCGGAAAAATGAAATGATAAATACAAGCAAGGTAAGTGTGGTAATAAAAATAATCCAACTGATTGCAGGCAATGCAAAACTGATAAAATAAAAGGAAAGAATATTAACGGCGCCAAAAATCAGGGTTGCCCATGCAATAGTTTTGTAGCCTTCTTTATGAATTGTCATTACTGATTAGTTGGTGAGCAAATATAGGAAAAGGTGTCCCGATAGCTATCGGGAGGTGAGTGAGCTACTTCATAATAAAATAAACATACAACCACACTGCGGGTATAGCCAGTAACAAAGAATCAAACCGATCTAAAAAACCACCGTGGCCGGGCATCAGGCTGCCGCTGTCTTTTACGCCGGCCAGTCGTTTTAATTTGGATTCGAGGAGATCACCCAGGGTACCGAAAATGGATGAAATAGCTGAAATTATTATCAATGTACTTATATCAAAATTAAACTGGCTGGCTATAAGCCACGCAGCTAATATTGCAAACACAATACCTCCTAATGTTCCTTCCCATGTTTTTTTTGGAGATATAACAGACAGTGGTGTTTTACCGATTAATGATCCCACGATATAAGCCATTGTATCATTTATCCATATAGAAGTAATAATAATAACAGGTATGTATATCTGGAAAGAATCCTGAATAAAAATTTCAAACTGAGATTTATCTCTAATCTCATATTCAATTCCATTTGTCAGATCCATCATTAATCCCCAGCATATTGAAATATAGACGAGACCCGCTAAGCACATCCATTTCGCGTTTTTAGGAACGGCCTTATTTTGAAAAAGAAAAACAAGTAATAAAAGAAACGATCCTGCCCATATCAACCATTTTATATTAAAACTAAAATTGCCTCCCCCAATCCAAAAATCTATCCCAAAATATCTTAGTCCAATTATAGCCATTAGCGTAAACCCGCAGAAAATGAAAATATATTTAATTGTCTTATCAATTTCAGTATTATATATTTTTCCCACCAGCTTAAAATATTCCCACCAACAACCAAAATGAATAATAGAAAACAAAATAAAAAAACTCCATTGATTCCAGAGCAAACCCGTAAGCATCACTGCTGCAAATACAATAGCGGTAAGTGTTCTTGTTTGAAATGTTTTCCAGTTAAAACCCATGGGGAAGATGATAGTTTAACAGATGACAGATGATAGTTGCCTAAGTCGAAAACGGATTTGTATTATCAATTTTATCTCCGGCATATACGGCTTCATAACTGCTGGCTGATTTTTTCTTCATTGAATATACAATAACCACAACAAGTGCAGCACTGATAAGCCCCATTACTGTCTGGTTGCCCAATTGCAGTGTGGCACTATCCTGATCTGCCATGGAAGGATAAAAATAAATCACCACTACTGCAAAGGCATCATAAAAAAAATGCGCAATGATGGCCGGCCACAGACTGCCGCTATACCAGTAAATAACACCCAGCAATACGCCCAGTATAAACCGTGGAATAAATCCATAAAACTGCATGTGAATAGCAGAAAAAATAATTGCAGTGGCAATAATACCGGCCCAGGGGTTTTTAAATATTTTAATAAAAATCCGTTGCAGCACGCCGCGGAAAAAAAGTTCTTCACCCACACCTGCAAATACAGCAATGAACAAAAGATTCATAAGCAAACCTTTCATTGTATTTTGCTTCAGCATAAAGCCTATCTGCTGCTGCGCCTGTTCTTCACTTGCTTTCATCCATTTTCCGGTTGCTGTTGTTTCGGGTATCAATTGATGATTGATAGATCCCATCCAGTCAACAAATGGAAGTGCCAATATTAGTACCGCAGCACCTAGTATAAAATAAATGGGCTTCGCTGATTTTAAACCGAGATAGTTTACCGGTTTAGGATCAGAAAAATATCCAAACAGTAAACTTGGAATAACAAATAATGAGAGAAACTGAATAAGTAGCATCCCTCTTACAAAGGTTAGCAAAGCGGGATTTGAATAATCCCATTTCGCAGGGTCACTCATTTCCAATACATCCAGTCCTGTAATTTTTGGAAGTATCAGCAACATGCCGATCATACTAAAAATAATAAAAGAACCAAATGCCAAGCCAATAAACATAAATAACTGCGCCCAGGCCGGTCTTGTTTTTAAATACATCATAATTGCTAACTACAGTTTTTGAGTTGTAAATTTGTCGGCTCAAATGTAATCAGCAATTAATAATTATTAATTAATAATTATTAATTCGGTTAAAAACAAAAATGATTAAAATAGGAAATTTTCAATTGCCGGAATTCCCGCTTCTCCTTGCCCCCATGGAAGATGTAAGTGATCCTCCCTTTCGTGCCGTGTGTAAAGACAATGGCGCTGATTTGATGTTTACTGAATTTATTTCCAGTGAAGGTTTGATTCGTGATGCTATCAAGAGCAGAAAAAAACTTGACATCTTCGATTATGAAAAGCCGGTGGGTATTCAAATTTTTGGTGGTGATGAAGAAAGTCTTTCGTTGGCTGCAAAGATTGTGGAAGTAACCAATCCTGATTTGCTGGATATAAATTTTGGATGCCCGGTAAAAAAAGTTGCACTGAGAGGCGCCGGCGCCGGCGTATTAAAAGATTTGGATTTGATGGAAAGATTGACTTCAGCAGTTGTAAAATCAACTTCATTGCCTGTAACAGTAAAAACAAGATTGGGTTGGGATGAGAATACAAGAAATATTGAAGAAGCGGCTGAGCGGTTGCAGGATGTTGGCATCAAAGCACTGGCCATTCATGGCAGAACAAGAACACAGATGTATAAAGG
>JANOJO010000174.1:0-3165 GCA_031418795.1 Bacteroidota bacterium
CAACATGGGAAAATATAAAGGCACCCTATCCTTGCAGGGGGATATTGTACTTACGCAAAGACGAATGAGAGATGATAGAAATTATAGCTATTGATACTAACATTATCATCCGTGCATTTGCAGGAGACGAATTCTGTATAAAAACTCTTAATGGCAAATTGCAGCCGTTTCAATCATTACCGAAATTGAATTACTTTCCTGGCCACAACTTTCAGAAACAGACTATTCAACTTTATTATCATTTCTGCATGACTGTTTTATCATTGGCCTGACACAAGAAATAAAAAATGAAGTCATTCATTTACGAAAGAATTTTTCGCTTAAAATCCCCGATGCCATTATTGCGGCAACTGCTACAACCAAAAACCTGACATTATTTTCCTCAGATGATATTTTCAAAAGAATCCCACACCTGAATTTTGTTCATGTTATTTAACGGGGTTTGGGGGCTTGAATGTATACCAATTGTTATTGTTCCTGTAAATAACGAACAGGCAGCTGATGTAAGCAAGCAAATTGCAAAACTAAAGTAGGGTGAAGACGTGCAGAAAGTATTTCATAATTTTGGAGTGAAAATTTTCTCCGCCTAACTATTGCCCCAGATACAATACTCTTATTTATTAACAGTCATCAAAGTATATTAAATAATTTAATACAACCGATGACTGCTAAAATATGCAGAACTGACAGATTGATTTGCAGGATTGCCATGCCATGCATGTACAAGCACTGAAGTCCCTATTAAAAGTTTTAATGTAATGGAAATACTAATAGTTTGTGATCCTATGGTTGAAACCTGGCAGTACGAACGGGCATATTCTCCATCAGCAATGCTAGTGTTGTTGTCAAGAAATAACCGGTAAGTGCCGGGGTCAGCATCAAAAAAAGTAATATGCGCATCAAAATGATAAACGCCTGTTGCGGGGACTATAAATGTTGATGTTCCATTATTGTAATCACTGCCATCATCGAAATTTTCTGTTGTAAAATTTATTTTTGTCTGAGTAAATTGGGTAAGAGTTTGGGCAATCGCTGCTTCTGCATGAAACCCGGTTTTAGGATTAGCAACACTTTGCCAGGATGGGCTGGAAGCGCCATTGGACGTAAGCACCTGACCCGAAGTTCCGGCGTTTCCACCCATCTGTAACTGCCCGCCAATATTTGTATTGCCTGTAATAGTAGCAGGGCCGTTGAATGTAGTTCCACCTTCACCAAAAAAATAAAAAGCCCTGTTTGTTGCATTGGTTCCGGCTCCAACAAATGTTAATGCATTTTGTCCAAAAGCATTGTATCCTATTTTTCCGGCACTTGCTTCTTTGCCTGCTACACCAGCACCAAATTCAAATAAATTTAATCCCTCCAATTTTACACCACCGTTTACATGCAGTTTTGCTGTGGGTGTTATAATTCCTGTACCAACATTTCCATTGGGAAGTATAACTAATGAGTTGGCAGAATTATAAGGCCCAAAATCTGACAGCGATGAAAAAAACAATCCTTCCTCCCTTATACTTTTAATTGAAAAGTCTGTATAAAATCCAGAAGTTGAACCACTATTACTTAAAATAATTTGAGTAGTATCTGCTATATTGCCTGCACTAATTTTTAATGTACTTCTCAATAGTTTTTTCACTTCCAGTTTTTCCGTTGGTGTGGTGGTTCCTATTCCTACATTTTGTGCAAAAGAATCCTTCGCCATGCCCAGAATAGAAAAATACAGAATGATAATTATCTTTTTCATACCAAAATTATTTGGTATAAATATAAGATTAATTAAAGCACAAGGTATATAAGCTGGGAGCTAAACACTGAAAGCCGTGCTTATATTTGTACAGAATGCAAAAAAGCACTGACAAAATTATTCTTTTCGACGGAGTTTGTAATTTCTGCAACTACTGGGTAAACTTTGCAATAAAGAGAGACCGGAATAAAAAATTAAAATTTACACCCCTGCAGGGAGAAACAGCAAAGCAGTTGTTACCGAAATATAATATCAATCCCACTTCGCTTAGCTCAGTGATTTTTATTGATAAGGGAAAAGCTTACACCCAATCATCAGCGGCATTGAAAATGTGCAGGCATCTGGATGGTGGCTGGAAATTATTCTATGGCTTTATCATCATCCCAAAATTCATCCGAGATTTTTTTTACAATATCATTGCCCGCAACAGGTATAAATGGTTTGGAAAAAAAGAAGAATGTATGGTGCCAGTGCCGGAATTGAGGGAAAGATTTTTAGATTAAGGAATATAAATTTCTCCCTTCATATAAAATACACATTGACCGCCCATGATCACCCGTTCTCCGTTTTGTTCGCAATAAATATCGCCACCTCTTTGAGAAAGTTGTTTTGCCTTCATTTTGTTTTTACCCAGCTTATAACTCCAGAAAGGGATAAGTTGGGAATGAGCAGAACCAGTTACCGGATCTTCTGGAATACCTGCACCTGGTGCAAAAAACCGGGATACAAAATCAACTTTATTGCCCGGTGCTGTTATGATCACCATCTTGTTTAATTTACTCATCAAAGTAAAATCCGGTTGACAATTTCGGACAGCATCCTCATTCATCAATTCTACCAAGTACTCCCTGTTCTTATACACACCTGCTATTTCAGGATTGCCTAATGAAGCAAGTAAATCGGCCGGATAATCCGTAATCCTTTCCGGCAACCAGGATGGAAAATTCATTTCCAGAATATCTTTTTTCCTGCTTACCCTCAGTAATCCGCTTTTTGAATTAAAGACTATTTTTTTCTTTTTTTCTTTCAGCATTTCAAAAATCACAAAAGCCGATGCGAGTGTGGCATGGCCGCATAAATTAATTTCTAACCCCGGTGTAAACCACCTGATATCGTAATCAGCTGCCCTCTCCCGGCCTTCCCCTTTTGGGGAAGAGTGCTTTGCTTCAACAAAGAAAGCAGTTTCACTCAGATTATTTTCCATAGCCAGTTGCTGCATCAGTTCATCGGGTATCCATTTTTTTAATGGAATGACAGCGGCAGGGTTACCGCCAAATAATTTATCGGTGAAAGCATCTACCTGGTATAGTGTAAGTTTCATTTTAAAAGGCAATAGGCAATTAATATTTATCCGGATAATTCATCATATGGTTAAGCAATCTTCCAATTTCTTCGTTTCGTAATATCAATTTTTTTTTTGTTTT
>JANOJO010000175.1:0-7170 GCA_031418795.1 Bacteroidota bacterium
AACCAAACATTGCCAATATCAGTAAACAAACAACTGCTGACTTTGCAAATACCAAGTGTGGCAACCGGAAAACGAAACTCTGCATTGGTTTCAAATTGAAAATCGCCAAATCGAAATGGTACTTCTTCTTTTGTTTTTACAGTTGCTCCAGGCCCCAATCGCCGCAAGCCCCATGCCCGCATACTATTGGGTCCGCCAGCATAAAATTGTTTGAAGAAGGGCATGTTCACATTTATTTTTCTTTTTCTGGTTTCCAATGCAAAACCTGCGCCCGCAAATGCACGGAGTACTAAAGAACTTTTTCCAAAATTAATATGCCGTATAAATTCCGCATCTAATTTTATAAATCGAAAAAGACTGTCGAAGGCTTTTAAATTGATAAGGTTTGTAAGCAAACCCGATTCTTCAAAATTGGCGCGGAAAACATTTGACACTCTGCCTTTGCCGCCCCGAATTTGAAATCCACCTTGTAAAGAAACAACCAGCCCTGTATTAAAAATGTTTCTGAAAATAGGTGTGTTCATGAAAATAGTATCCAGCTCAGGCCGTGGGTTCAGAAAAGCATATTCAATGTTTGGAAATTTAATATTGGCCGAAATATTTTTATTCTTTTTAGTCTTCCATGCCGTGGTGTATCCCCAGGCAGCATTTAATGAAGTAAGATTGAAATAATCTTTTCTTTCAATATTGCCGAGTGAAAAGGAAAGAACAGTTTTGAAATTTTCCCTGTATTTCTCAGGCAGCCATTTTACATTAGGTATGGGTTTGGGAAAAAATATGGAATGTGAAATACTGGCTTGTCTTGATTTTACAAAAGCGCCTTTTGTTTCCACTTCAGTTCCGTAGCGCATATTGGTGGCAGTCTGAATGGAACTGCGGCCAAAGTTTCTGTTTATCAGTTGTGCATTTAATCCTATGCCAAGCAATTTTTCATCAAGAAAAAAACTGCTGTTTCTGCTGCCTTCAATATTGGCGGTAAAAGAATATTTATCTGCAGGAGTTAAATACACGGCAAAATCAACTGTATCCGATTCGTGTCTGGGCATTTGTTCAATATTCACCAACCGCCAGGCGCCAAGGCTATTGAAACGATTAATGGTTCTTAAAAATTTCTGTTGATTGTAAAGATCACCGCGTTTAAAAAAAATATTCTGGGCAATGAAATTCGGTTTAAAAAGATGGTGATATTCATAAATACTGAAATCAAAATCCTGGTAAGCAATTTTTGCCAGCACTCTTGCCGTATCAGTGTAAATAGTAGTATGGCCTACAAAATATTTTTTCAAGCGATCCACATCATAGCCGGGGCGAAGGCGTATTTCAAGATTGGCAGTTGGATTCTCTTTTTTCTTTCTTATTTCTTCCAGCATTAATATTTGCTCAAAAGGATCAACAGTTGGCCG
The DNA here is from genome assembly GCA_031418795.1 of Bacteroidota bacterium. GTDB lineage: Bacteria > Bacteroidota > Bacteroidia > Chitinophagales > Chitinophagaceae > VBAS01. Next base: position 1,404 of record JANOJO010000175.1, read on the forward strand.
CAGCAGTGCAACATTCAAAGTATCCCAAATGCCCGCCAGTTCATCAAAACTAAATTTCAAATAGCCATTATCCCGGTAAAGATCAACAAGGCGGTTCAGTTCCTGCGAAATGCTTTGAATGGAAAAAGCATCTCCTTTTTTTAATAACGATTGATGCTTAGTAGCTTCAGTCAGTGCCTGCAGTTCTGGATGGTTGATAGTGTAATAAATTGAATCAAGCGTCACTAATTTTCCCGGAGTCACAGTAAAATCTACAGTGGTTCTTTGCTGTGGTGGATTAGCATCCTGCTTTACCACTAAGCTGGTATCATAAGTTATCGTATCCCGGAAATAGCCTTTTGCATTCAGCAATGTCCGCATAAATTTTACTGATCGTTCGGCATTGACAGTGTCGTACACCGGTGGTTTTACCAGTACGGAACGGTTAAATCCTTTATAGAAAAATTTATAAACAGTTCGATCCCGTAAGCTGTCATCCAATTGGTTTTTCAACTGGTCGGTCAAATTAGTTTTTTCTTCTTTGGAGAATTTGCCTTCAATGTTGATATTTGTTTTATAAACAAAGGGCTTGTTAGCAGGATAATTTTTGGGAATAACTTTACACGAAGCCACAAGCAGCAATATGAGCAGCGCTGCTGCACAGGAAGTAAAAGAAAAAAGTGGCTTGAAATAAAACATGATGACTTAAAACGAACGAATATGATTTCAAAAATTCAGGTCAAATATATTCAAAGTTTAGGCCAGAAAAAGCACCGGGATGAAGAAGGGTTGTTTATTGCTGAAGGGCCAAAAATTGCAGCAGAACTTTTACAGGAAGATAAATGCGTGGTAAAGCAGGTTTATGCAGTTAATAGCTGGATAAAAGAGAATAAAATAAAAACCGGCACACCTGTTATTGAAATAACCGAAGAAGAATTAGAAAAAATTTCACAACTGAAAACACCAAACCAGGCGCTGCTGGTAGCTGAAAAAATAAAATGGAATGATGAACCGGCATTAAAAAATAATATCACACTTGTTTTAGACTGCATGCAGGATCCCGGAAATATGGGAACCATCATCCGCCTGGCTGATTGGTTTGGTGTAAAACAAATTATTTGCAGCCATGAATGTGCAGATATGTATAATCCGAAAGTTGTACAGGCATCTATGGGCAGCATAGCAAGAGTAAGGGTAAACTATACGGAAATTGTAAAATGGCTCGGAAAAAATAAAGACGTTCCTGCTTATGCTGCATCGCTGGATGGAAAAGATATTACTCAAATGAAAAAGATTACTGAAGGCATTATCATCATCGGCAATGAATCAAAAGGAATAAGCGAACAAATTTTGAATGAAGTAAATACAAAGATTACTATTGTTGGAAAAGGGAAAGCTGAATCGCTGAATGCAGCGGTGGCAACGGGGATTATACTTTCACATTTAAGCCCCCAAACCCCTTAAAGGGGCTCACGAAGAGTTTGATTGTTGAGTTTTCAATAAACTATAAAAAATATTGTAAAATAAAATGATTACTCAATTGTAGGAATCTGAAGCCTCCCCTTCGGGGAGGTTTGGAGGGGCTGCTTTTATCGAAACTGTATCGCTTTCACAGGCTGCACCTTCCTTACAATATAACTTGGTATAGTAAGCACCAAAAAACTTACCAGCAATGTACCTGCACACACTGCGCCTATCTGCCACCAGATAATTTTTACTGCGGCTTCACTCATGTAGTAGGCTTCTTCTTTTAGTTTTATAAATCCGGTTGTTTGTTGCAAATATAGAATGCCAAGCCCCAATGCTGCGCCAATTAATACACCCGTCAATGTAATAATTAGTGAGTGCCGGATAAATATTTTTTGCACCGCCCAGTCGCTGGCGCCAATTGCTTTTAACACACCCACCATGCGGATGCGTTCTAAAACAAGAATGATTAAACATGTAATTAAATTTATTACGGCAACAAGAATCATTAAACCCAGCAAAAGATTACGGGTTTGATCCTGAATATTCAGCCAGTCAAAAATATTTGGATAAATTTCTTTAATAGGTTTTGTATCCCAACCGGCAGGAAAAGCGGGCAGAGCAAATAAATCTTCACTGGCTTTTTCCATTTGATTAAAATCGTGAAGAAAAATTTCATATCCGCCAATCTCGTTTACATTCCAGTCATTCAACCGTTGAATAAGTTTTAAATCTCCAATGGCAAAATTTTTATCATAATCATCAATACTGGTTTTATAAATTCCAACAACATCTAACCGGTCTGGCCTTAACGATCCATCCGGACGAATAAAATAAATAAGAATCCTGTCATTCAATTTCATGCTTAGTTGTTTTGCCAAATACGCTGATACAATAATCTCCCGGCTATAACTTGTGTCATTGAATTGCAACCAGCGGCCCTGCTTCAAAAAAGGTTTCAGGTGGTTAAAATCATAACTGGCATCCAGCCCCTTCATCAGTACACCTTCCATTTCACCTTTGGTTTTTAAAATGGCATATCGGGTGGCAAATGGATGAATGCTTTTTACCGCCATATCTTTTTTTATAGCAGCAACAGCATCTTCATTTTTTTCAATTGGCGTTTCTTCAGCAATAGCAGTCCTGTCTGCCTGTTTGTTCTGCACACGGATATGGCTGCTGAAACTAAAAACCTTATTGCTTACCGTTTCCTGAAAACCATTTACAAAACCAAGCGTAACAATCATAACCGCCACACTGATGATAGTGGCTGCAGTAGAAAGGCGAATAATAAAACGGGAAAAAGATTTTTGCCCACCGGCACCTTTGGCCGGGTTAAAAGCAATCCGGTTGGCTATAAAACTTGCAACTCTCAAATGAATTTATTTGTCTCTCAAAAATAGCATGGTAAAAAGATTTATCCTCTTATTTCTGAAAATTTTACAATATTGTAGCTGAATTGCAGTTTTAATTCCTGATAATAAAATGAAAAAAAATCTTTTCTTGATTCTCGTGATTGCCTCACTGGCTGCTAATGGCCAGTTGCCCGACTATATTTATAAACCCAATATTCATTCAGTAAAACTAACCAGGGCAGGTGATATGTACAGTTATCCAATTATAAAACTAAACAGCGCTGAATTGCTTGATTTATATTTTGACGACCTGGATGCAGGCGTAAAAAACTATTATTACACTTACCAGCTTTGCAATGCCGACTGGTCAGTTGCCAATCTTCACCCGTTTGATTATATAAAAGGATTTCAGCAGGTGCGGATAACCACTTACCGGAATTCTTCCATTGCTTATACCCGCTACACCAATTACCAGGCAAGAATACCTGATAGAAATTCTGCACCATCAAAGTCTGGTAATTATTTGTTGAAAATTTTTTTAGATGGCGACACTTCAAAACTTGTTTTTACAAAACGGTTTTTGGTGGTGGATACAAAAGCCTCGGTTGGTGCACAGGTATTGCAACCATTTAATGGAACAATTTTCAAATCGCATCAGAAACTTCATGTATATGTCAATATCAATCAGCAACTGAATATTTTTAACCAGCAGGACTTAAAAGTGGTATTACTGCAAAACAATGTATGGACATCTGCCGTGTATTTGCAAAAGCCCAATATTTACCGGGGAAATTATTTTGAATACAACGATGAATCCTCCACTGCATTTGCAGCCGGCAAAGAGTGGCGCTGGATTGATCTGCGAAGCCTGAAACTAATGAGTGAACGAATGTTGCGGTTAGATAAACAACCAACAAGAACCGATGTGTATATAAAGCCCGACGGAGAAAGAAAGCAACAGGTGTATTTATATTACCGGGATATTAATGGATTATACACCATTGAAACCAGTGATAATATTAATCCATTCTGGCAGTCAGATTATGGATATGTGCATTTCAGCTTTTATCCGCCGGGTAATAAAGCGTATCCTGAAAAAGATGTGTATGTTTTTGGCGAGCTTTCCAATTATGCATTGAATGAAAATTCAAAAATGGAATTCAATGATGAAAAAGGTGCGTATGAAAAAACACTTTTACTCAAACAGGGTTTTTATAATTACTCTTATGTTACACTGCCAGTAAAAAAAGGAAATGAGACTTTTAGTTATGAAAACACAGAAGGCAATTACTGGGGTACAGAAAATTCTTACCAGGTACTTGTTTATTACCGTTCCTTCGGCGGCAGGTCAGATGAGTTGATTGCATTCACTACGTTGAACTCTGTTATACAAAGGCCGTAAGATTGGTGCAAGCCGTCCAATTAGTTTTATCGTCACTGGGTCTTTATTTCAGGTTAAAGTATAAAACAAAAAAGCACTGGCTGCTGCCAATGCTTGAAATATTTTTTTAAAATCCACCTCACATTTTTTTTGCATCCTCCAAAAATTTAGCAAGGCCAATATCGGTTAAAGGATGTTTTAATAAACCGAGTATTGATTCTAATGGACATGTGCAAACATTAGCGCCGGCTTCTGCACAGCGAATGATATGATTTGGATTTCGTATAGATGCAGCAAGCACCTGAGTATTGAAACCCTGAATGGTATAAATATGTACAATCTGTTCTATCAACTGTACACCATCCCAACCACCATCATCTATTCGGCCAATAAAAGGCGATACATATTTAGCTCCGGCTTTTGCACAAAGTATAGCCTGCCCTGCAGAAAATACCAGCGTACAGTTGGTGGAGATACCATTATCAGTAAACCATTTGATAGCTTTAACACCATCTTTAATCATCGGCACTTTTACTATAATATTCGGATGGATAGCCGCCAGCTTTTTTCCTTCGGCAACAATACCATCGAAGTCAGTTGAGATAACTTCGGCGCTGATATCGCCATCTACCATTTCGCAAATGGTTTTGTAATGATTCATCACTGCGTCAATACCTTTTATTCCTTCTTTAGCCATCAGCGAAGGATTGGTGGTAACGCCATCAAGAATACCTAATTCGTTTGCTTCTTTAATCTGAGCCAGGTTGGCTGTATCAATAAAAAATTTCATTATAGTTAATTTTAATTTTATGATTTAGTTTATAGAAAAATCAGTTTTCGCTTTGTGGATTATTAAAGGTTGAAAAAATACTTTCGGCAGGTTGCTGCGATTCTTCAAGCAGGGCATTTTCAAATACCTGTGTTTTTTGTATCATTATAACAGTAATAATGGCTGCCGGCACCGAAATGAGTTCGTAGATAAAATCAAGTTTGCTTGCGGCTAACAACATGTCAATATTCTCATCATTCATAGTAAATCTTGCCACAATAATACCGTAGATGTTCATGATTAAATAAAGTGCCCACCAAAAACCAATAAGGGAATTTGATCTTGGTTCACCTAATTTATGAGTTAGCGCTTTTTGAGTACCCTGCCATATTTCATTCATTATTTGGTAAGGTCTTACTAAGTTCAGGAACGGAACAAACCAGGCGCCAGCAGCCCAGCCTTCGCCCATTGTGGCATAATTATTTTGCAAAGCATGCAGATTATTATATGCCCTTCTGAACCACATAATAAAGAATACAATATTAAGTATAGCAATCACAATGGTGGCAATTCCAATACTTAGTTGCAATAAATCACTTGTTTCAATTTTCGACATGTCTGCACCATCGGGATTAATTTGTGCATCCGTTAATAATAAATATTGCCAGTAAAGAGAACCCATATTCAAAACAGAGAGAGCTATTACAACCCAGAAAATAGAAATGATTTGTTTGGCTCTGGCCGAATTATCTTTTATCTGAAACATGCTTGTATTTTCTAAAGATTAATTGGAGCTGCTTATAAGTTTAGAAAAAT
>JANOJO010000176.1:0-3354 GCA_031418795.1 Bacteroidota bacterium
GTTCAAACGATGTATTCCGCATCAAAGATGTTTGGCGAAACAATAATAAATTCTTTAAAAGATGAAAGGTTTGTTAATGTAAGACCTTATTCAGTTTATGGGCCAGGGGAAGCGGCGCACAGATTTATACCTACTGTTATCAGGTGTTTAAAATCAGGGGAGGTTATACATCTTGATACAGAGCCGGTTCACGATTTTATTTTTATTTCTGATTTTATTGAGGCTTTGTTTGCCGGCGCAACAAATATTGGAACCGGAACCTGCCATTCAAATTTACAGATAGTACAAATGTTAGAGCATATTTCAGGAAAGAAACTTAATTTTGAAACAAAGAAATTAAGGGTGTATGATAACTACAACTGGAAATCTCCAAACAGCGTACCTCACATTAGCATTTACGAAGGGTTAAAAAAAACATATGAATCATTTTGAAAAAGAGGTAATTGATATTTCTTACCGACAGAATTTATCGCATATCGGGTCTTGCCTCACAATTCTCCCAATTTTGGAAGAAATTTATGAAAAGAAATTGCCCGATGAAAAGGTAATAATTTCCTGTGGACACGCTCACCTTGCTCATGCTATTTTGATGCAGCATTATGGAGTTATAGAAAGTGCAGAAGAAAACGTAAAGGAACATGGAATACACTGCGAAAGGGCTGGCGGTTGTGATGTATCTACTGGCTCACTTGGTCAGGGGCTTGCAATAAGTTTGGGGATTGCTATGGCAGACAGAACCAAAAGAGTTTTTTGTGTGATAAGTGATGGTGAGGCAATGGAAGGTATGATCTATGAAGCATTTAATGCAAAAGAAAAATACAAAGTAGATAACCTTATCGTGTATTGTAATTTCAATTCGTTTGGGGCTTATGATGAAATTAAATTTGAAACCATAAACCGATTGCCAGGAATAATAATAGTTGATAATTCACAACATTGGTTCATAAAAGCATTTCAACAAGAGGCCCATTATCGTGCCTTGTCAAAAGAAGATTATGAGAAAATCATTCGCTAAAGAGTTACACAAACAGATGCAAGCCAACGAAAATATATTTTTGGTGGTTGGAGATTTAGGGTACAAATTGTTCGATGAAATAAGAAATGATTTCCCCGACAGGTTTATAAATGTTAACGCTGCCGAACAATGTATGTTGGGCGTAGGTGTAGGACTTGCACTTTCAGGCAAGATACCTTTTTGTTATTCCATAACTCCATTCCTTTTATACAGGGCAGCAGAAACAATAAGGAACTATGTGAACCATGAAGCTATTCCTGTTCGCCTATGTGCAAGTGGCAGAGATTGGTGCTATAAACATGACGGTCACTCGCATTTTTGTGGTGACGATTCTAAATTATTAGATTGTTTTCCTAATATTTATTGCCAATGGCCTGAATCTGAAAATGACGTTCCTGCATTAGTTGAAGAAATGGTTAACACCGGAACACCTTATTACATAAACCTTAAAAGATGATTGCGCTTTCTATTTTGATATGCTCTTTAGAATCTCGCAGGGAGATGCGTAAAGCAATGCTGTTTGGTTTGGTTGCATCTATTGGGGAATGTGAAAACGAAATAATAGAATATGAAAACTGTGAAGTTGAAAAATTTACAAGCAAAGATGTAGAGATAATTATTTGCACTGACAATAAGCAAATGAGTGTTGGAGAAAAGAGGAATTTACTTGTACGTCAATCAATCGGAAAATACCTATCATGTATAGACGATGATGATAAAATTGAAAGCATTTACAAAAGAGAACTGATAGAAGCTATAAATATTTCACTTGCAGATGTAATTACTTTTGTTGTTAGTGTTTCATTAGACAGTGCGCCACCAAAACTATGTTTTTATTCAAAGGATTATGTAAAAGACTATAACGATTCTAATTCTTATTATCGGCTACCAAATCATTTGATGTGTGTGAAAAGAAAACTTGCAATTCAGGTTCCTTTTAAAGAAGTTAATTTTGGGGAAGATACAGATTACGCAGAAAGATTAAAACCATTATTGCAGTCAGAATATAACATAGTGAAAGTTTTATATCATTACGTTTTTAATTCAAAAACAACAGAAACACAACGCAAATGAATTTTGTGATTTACGCCCCAGGAGATTATACACCCAACGGTGGAGGCTGTGTAGCCCTACATAAACTTTGTCATAATATTTCTTCGTGTGGGGAGCAATGTTATATTATGACTTCAAAGAAAAATCCTGATTATTTAGGAATACAAATAAATGAAAAAGAAGCTATTGAACTTTGTACAACAACAGATGCTATTGCAATTTACCCAGAGGTAACAATAGGCAATCCGTTTAGGTCACACAAGGTTATGCGGTGGATTCTTTATCACGTCAGAGATCATGGAGAGTTTGGAGTATATGCAGCAAGCGATTTAATATATATGTACGCACCATTTTTTAAATTAAGATTTTACCAAGAAGTTCATGGTGAACTAAGGGCAAACGAATTAAATTTAGATATTTTTTACAATAAACATTTGGAGAGAAAAGGATCTTGTTACCTGATTAAAAAAGGGAATAACAAAGAACAAATTCACCCTGCCGATAGTATTATGCTTGACGACTACCCACAAAAAGGTGGTAACGAATACCTTTCACATATTTTCAATACAACGGAAATATTTTACAGTTATGATACGGCTACCTTTTTATCAGTATTCGCTTCGCTGTGTGGGTGTTTAAGTGTTGTAATGCCGGAAGTTGATGGTGAACCGGAGGTGTGGCATAATGGATTTCCATATTTTAAACACGGAATTGCATACGGTTATGAGGATATTCCCTATGCTTTACTTACCCGTCATTTATTAAAAGATGAACTTTTAAAAATAGAAGCAGAAACTATTGAGCAAACAAAAGCATTTATTCAAAGAGCCTACGGATTATGATTACGAAAAAAAATGTAAAAGTTGGTGATGAATTTAAACGTCCAAGTGGCAGCAAGGTTGTAGTAAGTAAAATTGAAAAAGACGGCTTCTATTATGATGATAAAAAAATCGGAATCGGCACAGGCGGTTGGCACTCATTCAAAGATGGCAAATATTTAAACCAAGTAAAGAAATGATGGCTAAGTTACAAATATTAGTTATATTCGTACTGCTTATTAACGTTATTTATGCAAACTCATTCACGATTAAAAATCCGGCACGTTGCAATTCTCTCCTTTTGGATAGCGTTGATAAGCCTTCGTGCCGGATATTTGATTTTATGAAACTTATACCACTTTCTACAAAAGGAAAACTTAAGGGATTGTATTCCGCACAAGTTGATGATGATGTTTATGAATATCTTATACAATGGAATTGGAATGTAGTTAAAATGGGAAAGACCCG
>JANOJO010000177.1:0-2719 GCA_031418795.1 Bacteroidota bacterium
AGGTTAAATCAAAAACTTTTGCAAAGCGGAGTAATATATCAAAATGCTCATCTGATAAAGGCTCAAGAGTTGCGAGGTTCAAACAGCCGAAATTATTAAAAGAAGCAGAGAGACTTACACGATCAGGTACTTTCATTCCGGCAATTACAAAATCCGGTAACTGTGAAAGCTCTGTTTCAGCAAATAAAAAATCATCCCAATCATTTTTATTTGCTCCTTCGAGTATGTATTGCCATTTATTGTTGCGTTCTTTCCATGCTTTGATATACGCTGCATAAGGAGGAAGCTGATGATTTTTTACGTACAAGCCAATGGGTTCGGCGGGAGCTTCAGAATTTGCCATCCACCACATTGAACCATTGGTCTCTGGCTCATAAATCATGATGAGACAGCGGGTGAGTACTAAATCGAGTTTGGTAAGTTCAATAAATACAGTTCCAATCAACTTTTTTAATTCATCAGAGTTTTGCATGGCCATTGCTCTTGCCCTCACTCTTTCCAATCCTAATTCTATCTGCGCTTCTCTTGCTTGTGCTTCGGCTTTTTGCAGATCCAGAAATCTTGTGTATGTCTGTTCAAATACATTAGCGAAGCGCTGAAGAATATTGGCTTGCTCCGAAGTAAGTTCTGTGGGTCCCCAATGAATCGCTCCATGCTTCATGAACGCCAATGAAAAAACAACAGATTCTTGTTGCTGCATCCATCTCTTTTGCTCCACAGGGAAATTTTTATAGCCAGTCTTTGTAAACATTTCCTCATCATAGAATTTCTTTTCAGCCCCGGACAAATGATAAACAAGATATTTGTCTCCTTTTTTCCATGCCCCGAGTATTGCATCATGACAAGGGTGTTTGAAATAGTAAATATGGAAACTTTCGGGGTATCTTTTCTGAGTAAACCCGGCAACCCATTGATTCATATCGCCGGTGTCCTTATCCATTATAATAATAGTACTAGCACCGAATTTAAAATCAAGTTTTTGCAGTTCATCAAACAAAGTAACAGCAACATCCATCACTTCATTGCTTTGATGCATAGCCATGGTTCTTGCCCTTACTCTTTCCAATGCCAGTTCTATTTGTGCTTCTCTTGCCTGTGCTTCGGCTTTTTGCAGATCAAGAAAACGTGTATAGGTTTGCTCAAATACTTTTCCAAGGCGTTTGAATATATCATGCGCCTCTGGTACCGGTTCATAGGTAATAAACATCAGGCTTACTTTTGAACCAAACACAAAATGTTCATATTGATGAGACGGGAACCGGACTCCGTCTTGCAGCATTATTTCAAACTGTTTCTCACCAAGCCCGGTAAGTGCGAGGTACAATTGTTTGATCTTTTCCCCTTCAACATATTGCACATCAAATTCGACTCCGCTTTTCCTGGCATCACTGATATCCCTTAATGCCTCAGCCCTGTCTGTGTGTACTGTATAAGGCTCAATGAAGCCCCCATTGGGACTTGTTATATAGTCTACGTAAGAATTATTGTCTTCACTCCATACATTAAACCCTGCTGTCCATGTTTTAACATCCAAAGCATTGACCTGGGCAAATAATAAGCCTGCTACTTCAGTCAATTCATCACTCCTTTGCATGGCCATGGTTCTGCTTCTTACTTTTTCCAATGCAGCCTCAATCTTTGCTTCTCTTGCCTGTGCTTCTGCTTTTTGCAAATCAAGAAATCTTGTATAGGTCTGTTCAAAAACTTTTGCGAAGCGTTTGAATATATCATGCATTTCTGGAAAATGCTCATAGGTAATGAATGCCAGGTTGCCGTGAGAAAAATTAGCAAGATGATCAATTTGAAAAGTGGGAAACTGTAAGCCGGCATCCAACATGTTTTGCCCCAATTCCCGCATGCCTGGAAGTGACATCATATACCGGTAATGATCCGCTTGAAATTCACCTTCTTTTTCATACACAAAAAGTTCATCGCCTCTCCTTCTTGATTCATCGAAGGAAATAAAAACCGGATGCTCCGTTAGTGGAATCTTGCAAGGCGCAAGGATCTCTCCATCCGAACTACCCGGATACCAGGTAAATTCCTTATCGCCAATTTCCCAGATACTAAATCCACACACCCATTGGGACACACCCAATGCTTTCACTTGTTGGAATAATACGGTGGCAACTTCAGCCAATTCGTCGCTTCGTTGCATGGCCATCGTTCTTGCACGGACTCTTTCCATGGCTAACTGTATCTGTGCTTCTCTTGTTTGCAATTCCGCTTGTTTTAAATCACTAAAACGGGTATAGGTTACTTCAAAAACTCTTGCAAACCGGATAATTACATCTTCTTCTTCACTTGTTAAAAACTCAGTTGCAATAATGAAAAGATAACCTGTTGAAAAATTGGCACAATACAAAATAATTCTATCAGGAATCTGAGCAAAAATTTCATTGGCAGTCTGATCAGAAACTTTGGAAGATAAAAACCGATGATGCTCTTTGTTCTTTTCGCCCTGCAATTCCAAAATATGAAGTGGTTTTTTTTGCTTCCAGTCCTGATATCTTTTATTTAAAACATCGTCACCCGTTATAGGGAAATCTACAAAATCAGGAATTATGGTGCCATCCGGAAGTGTTACCCAGACTGTTTGTTTACCCTGTTCTTCTTTGTAGAAACAATAGCCGCAAAGGAATGTATTGATGTTGAGGGTTCTGAATTCTTCATAGAGCAATTGCGCTGCTTCAGCCAGTTCATCACTTTTCTGCATGGC
>JANOJO010000178.1:0-1854 GCA_031418795.1 Bacteroidota bacterium
TAGACTCCGATTGCTTCATACTTTTTACAGATTTCATTTTTTTATTTTTATTAATCAGAGCTGGTTGATAACAACCGGAGCGGTTGAATATGCTGAATAGAATTACACACTGTACAAGTGTCCGCCAAAGGCGGAACGATGCTCAATAGTAGCAATGCAGTTGGGTAAATAAAATTTATTTTCTTTTCAACAGCATTTTGCTAATTACTTTGTCTCATAACCTTTCCGTTGCGGTCTTGATAACATCTTATTCGCTTCATCATCATTTTTAAATTTTTCTTTTTTCGGGTCCCAGTAAATTTTTCTTTTCAACTTCATTGCAATATGATGCAGCAAACATGCAGAGCAGGCACGATGCGCTTCTTCAACAGGTGCTATCGGGTTTTTATTATCCCTTATCGCCTCCAGCCAGTTGCCATGATGTTCTTTACTGATTTCAAAATGAAATTCCTTTTCACCAATTACAGATGTAAGAATCTTTGGGTCGCTGGCATCTATTTTTTTTGCCTGTGTAGTACCTGCATTGCCGTCCGAAGCAGTTACCTGATAATCGCCTCTCGAAACAAATATCCATCCTTCCGTTCCTTCAAATTTTATTCCATTGGGCAATTCATTACTCACAATCATTTTTACACCATTGGCATACATAGCTTCTGTTGTAAAAATTCCATGTACATCCCACAAACCACTTGTTGCAAACTCAGCTTTATTACTCCATATTTCTACCGGGCCGCTGCTTTCCATTCCCATTCCCCAATGCGCACTGTCAATATGATGAGCGCCCCAACCGGTTATCATACCTGCGCCAAACTGCTCGCAACGCAACCAACCGGGACGACCATAACCAACCTGCGGATGCACTCTTTCTTCTGTATAATATACTTCGGGTGTTGATGCCAGCCACATATCATAATTGATATTTGTTGGTACTGGCATCTCCGTTTTATTTCCACCGGGAGGATCGCCGGGCAATCCAACATGCACTGTTTTTAACTGACCGATTCTTCCATTGCGAACCAACTCTGCAGCATAACGAAACTGCTCACTGCTTCGCTGCTGACTTCCTATCTGAAATTTCACTTTGCTTTTTTGAACTACATCACTGATAATTCTTCCTTCACTGATTGTAAGCGATGCAGGCTTCTGCATATAAATATGTTTGCCTGCCCTTGCAGCGGCCACACCAATCATGGCATGTGTATGGTCGGGAGTGCTGATGAGTACTGCATCAATATCTTTATTCTGCAGTGCTTCACGATAATCAGTATAAACTTTTACACCGTCAAATGGTTTGCCATCTCTTTTGCTGTAGTAATCGTTTGTTAATTTTTTTCCATCTTCTGCACGCAGGCTATCCAAATCGCAAACAGCCATTAACTGTGCATAATCATACCGCCATACGCCAGGCATGTCATGTGTACGGCCAATGCGGCCATTGCCAATAGCAGCAACATTGATTCTGTTGCTTGGCGCAAATTTTCCAAAGACACTTGCTGGAACAATGCTTGGTAAACTTAATGCCAGCGAAGTACCAATGGATGTTTTGATTGTATTGCTGAGGAATTCTCTGCGGCTGATTGTAGATTGTTTTTTCTTTTTCATCGTGTTTTTTTTATATGACGAAAATATTTTTTGTTACCAGCTTTTTTTCCCTGATTGAACTTTTGTTGCAATCTTTGATTTGTTATATTTTTTTCTTTCAATGAAAGAGAAAAATATAATCTCCGTTCATCTTTCTGTTCTCTATTGAGCAACCCACCCCAGTGTCTTAAAGTATTAAGTTTCCTAAATTCTCCCCTCCAGGGAGGGGATGGTTTTACTTCATATCTTTTTGTTTCTGCATCTTTGGCCTCA
>JANOJO010000179.1:0-2737 GCA_031418795.1 Bacteroidota bacterium
TGCTGATTTTCTTCTCTTGTTTTTGCAATCTTACTTTCTTTATCATGTACATTTCCAAAAACAATTGCCTCTGTTGGACAAGCCATCATACAAGCTGTTTTTGCATTACCATCAGCCAGCACACGGTTTTCTTTTTTAGCCGTCAATTTTGCTTCTTGTAATTTTTGTACACAGAAAGAACATTTTTCAATAACCCCTCTTGAACGAACTGTAACATCTGGGTTCAATACCATTCTTGTTAAATCATCATTCATCTGTTCAATAATGGGATCGAGTTTACCTACTAATTTCTGATCACGGTTGTTGGGGAAACTGTCTGCGCCTGTATAATCGGCCCAGTTGAACCGCCGAACTTTATATGGACAGTTATTAGCACAATATCTTGTACCGATGCAACGGTTATATGCCATCTGATTCAATCCTTCTGCACTGTGATTGGTGGCTGCTACGGGGCAAACATTTTCGCAAGGTGCATTATCACAATGCTGGCAAAGCATGGGCTGAAATACAACCGCCTTTACATCATCAGGATTTTTTTCATCACTTACAAAATAACGGTCAATGCGCAGCCAGTGCATATCATGATAACGTGCTACTTCACTTTTACCTACAACAGGCACATTATTTTCTGCATGGCAGGCAACAACACAGGCGCCACAAGCAGTGCAACTATTCATGTCAATACTCATTCCCCATTTCAATCCCGGTTGCGGATGATTGGGATAAATAGTTGCTTCAACACGATAGTCGCCTGTTAATGGAGCAAAGTCTTCGGCCAGCTTATCACGAAACTCTTTGAACTTGTTAGGATGTTTTATAAAAGTAGCCAGTGTGGTTTCTTTTACCACTTCAGTTCTGTCTTCATAATAATTATGAATCTGTGTTTGTGCTACCCTGTATTTTTCTTTTGCATCAGCGATTGTTACATCACTATTAAACCAGTCGGTAGTAGTGCCGTTGAACGTAGAAAATTGGAATCCATTTTTTCCGACACCATCTGCTGCTTTGCCTAATTTATCTGTTCTCCCATAACCAACTGCAACAGCGATTGTGTTTGCATCCATGCCCGGAATAATAAGCACGGGTAACTTAACTGGTTCTTTCAAACCGGGAATATTAATAGTGATAACCGGCTTTTCCGGAAAGTATTCGTATTTATTAATATGTCTTTCTGATCCATTTATTAAATCAACACCCACTACTTCTTTTGCCATAATCATGCTCATCATGGCATAGTTATCCCAGGTTGCTTTTGTAATTGGGTCTGGTAGTTCTTGCAACCAGGGATTGCCAGCTTGTTTACCTGTACCTATTGAAACTTTTTGATAAAGAGCTAATTCAACTTTACCACCTTTTTTACTTCCAGAAATAACAGCGGCAGCAGCCTCGATTGATGAGTTATTAAATGTACCTGCAATTGCAGTTGCAGCAGCGGGTTCAATTACTCCATTTTGCAAAGCCTCATCAAATTTTTGTTGTGAACCAAGTTTTGCAGTCCAGTAATTTTTAAAATAAGTTTCGTAATCATTATTATTTCCGCCTGCCTGTCCGGTAGGCAGGCTCCATTTTAATAATGAAGTTTGTAATGCTCTTGTTTTGAAAAGAGGATTAATAGTTGGTTGAATAAAACTTGTATATCCGGATTTTGGCTCTGCATCACCCCAGCTTTCTAAAAAATGATTTGTTGGAACAAGATAATTACAACCTTCACTTGTTTCATCTAATTTCTCAGTAAATGAAATAGAAACTTTTACTTTCTTTAATGCAGCAGCAAATTTATCTTTTGCGTAATAGTCATAAGCAGGATTAGCGCCGTAAATCATAATTGCTCCTACCTGTCCGCCTTCCATTTGTACAATCAGATCATTCAAATCTTTATCTATTCCCTGGCGGTAATTTAAAGCAGATGACCAGTCAATAGTAGTACCATAAGCGCCGATAGTATTGTTGATTGCATTTACAATGGACTGCACATTTACATCATTGCTTCCGCTTATTACTAATGATGCGCTTTTGTTTGCATGAAGATCAGTAACAACATTCTTTATTCCTTCTTTTACTTTATCACTCAAAGCATGAGTAGGTGCATTACCAACTAATGCTGCATATAAAGCAAGCGCCACTGCTCCGGCTTCAGATGGACGATGTGTAAATCTTTCATCGGCGCTTGCACCGGTCATACTTAAAAAACTTTCAAACTGATAGTGCTTGCTCATTTCCGGGTTCTTCTCATTTATCTTTCTTGTTTGTGAATACTGACGGGCAAACTCCACGGGGCTAAGCCAGGTGCCAAGAAAATCTGCACCCAGACTCACAATAATTTTTGCTTTTGAAAAATTGTAAGAAGGAATTGTTCTTTTTCCAAAGCAAGCTTCATTAGCTAAAAGCATACCGCTGAAAGAATCAGCATCGTACTGCACATGTTTTAGCCCGGGATATTTTGAAATAATTTCTTTTGTAGTGGGAGAAGTAATGGTGCTGGTAAGTAAAACAGGATTAGTAACTCCCGCCATTGCATCACCAATCATTTTATCTAATTGATCAAAAGTTGGAATTTCTTCAAATTTTCCGTTTACATTTCTTTTAGGATGAGTAAGGCGGTAGGTATCATAAAGATCAAGTACGGATGCCTGTGCCCTTGCTGATGTACCTCCATTTGTATAAGAGCATAAATCGTTTCCTTCAATTTTTATTGGGCGGCCATCTCTTACTTTAGCAAGTATTGGTAACACATCGC
>JANOJO010000180.1:0-3162 GCA_031418795.1 Bacteroidota bacterium
CATTGAGATAAATTCCTTTAACAATCAGAATAAGTAACAAATGAAAAGAAATATTGTCATCATTATTCATGTCATTATTCTGATGTCACTCATCATTTATTGCGCGTATTATGTTTTAGGCGATTGTACCGGATGCTTTAATCCTAAAATAATCCACGTTTTCATTATACTTCTTGGATTGATTATAGGTTCATTTGGTAGCTTATCCTTTTTACTTTCACAACCCGCTGATAAGAAGTCAAAAACAAAAAACACAGCTCATAAACTTTATAACAAAAATAAAAACAAAAAATAATAAAAATGAAAAATACAATAATTCTATCAATCTTGCTTGCAGTGCTCACCGCTTGCAACACCAAGCCGCAGGAAGAAAACAAAACCGCATCCACTGTCAGCGAAAACCTCGTTCAAATGACGGATGCACAGATTAAGAATGCAGGAATTGCAACCGGAAAAATAGAGAACAAAAGCATCTCTTCCATTCTTAAACTGACAGGGTCAGTGGATGTGCCGCCATCCAATATTGTAAGCATTAGTTTCCCTTTAGGAGGGTATTTAAAAAATTCTAAATTGCTTCCGGGCATGCAGGTCAGAAAGGGTGAAATAATTGCCGTTATGGAGGACCCGCAGTTTATACAGTTGCAGCAGGATTTTTTAACCGCGAAAGCGCAACTTGGTTTTTCAGAGCAGGAGTTCAACCGGCAGAAAGAATTAAACCAAAGCAAAGCGAGCAGCGATAAATTGTTTCAACAAACACAAGCTGATTATATGAGCCAGAAAATTTTGGTTAATGCCTTGTTTCAGAAACTGCAATTGATAAACATCAATCCTGAAAACCTGAACGAAAACAATATTTCCCGCAGTGCAAATATATATTCTCCTATTAACGGATTTATATCCCATGTAAATGTCAACATTGGCAAATATGTAAATCCCTCTGATGTATTGTTTGAAATTGTAAACCCTGATGATATTCATCTTGCATTAAATGTTTTTGAGAAAGACATCAATCGGCTTTCACCCGGACAAAAAGTTATTGCATACACTAACAACAATCAGGAAAAAAAATATGAAGGTGAAATATTTCTGGTGGGCAAAGAGCTTTCCAAAGACAGAAGTGTTGAAGTGCTTTGTCATTTTAAGGACCTTGACAAAGCGCTTGTTCCAGGCATGTTTATGAATGCAGAAATAGAAGTGCAAAGCAACAACGCTTTAGTAATTCCCACCGATGCAATTGTTCGTTTTGAAAATAGGCAATATGTGTTCACACAAGCCGAAAATAAAAAATATGAGATGGTGGAAGTAACAACACAAAACTCCCAAAACGGTATTACTCAAATTTCCTTTACCGACAAATTGGATAGAAGCAATCAAATATTTGTAACCAAAGGAGCTTATACTTTACTCATGAAAATGAAAAACACAGAGGAATAATTATAATACTAACTGACATTATAAATTTTAATAAACAATTAAGTTACTGTTCAGTACAAAAATAGAGAAATAAACAATAGTAAGTTGAAAGAGAAATTTATCGAGGTTAAAATATAACGAATTAGGTTAGACTTTTATCCCCCAGATGGAAGTCCCCGAAGGATATATCTTAATAAAGAAAACCGAGTATGAGAATTTACTCAGGCATATTGGGGAATTAATGGTGCGATGCGAAGCGCTAGAAGCTCAAAACCAGAAATTGATCAAGCGGATTGAAGAGTTGGAATCAGAAAAAAACAAGAACAGCCGCAACAGCTCAAAGCCGCCGTCGAGTGACGGGTTAAAGAAGGTGATAAAAAATAATCGTGAAAAAAGCAATCGCAAACAAGGCGGACAGGATGGACATAAAGGAAGCGGTCTTAGTGCAATGGATAAAGCAGATGAAATAGTAAAATGCAGGATAAAACGAACCAAGTGTGAATGCGGAAAGGATTTACAATCCATCAAAATATTACGCGAAGAAAAACATCAGGTAATAGATATTGCAGAAGTTTTAATTAAGGTGATAGATTACCTGGTAGAGGTTAAAAAATGCAGTTGTGGAAAGGAACACAAGGGAGTTTGTGAATTTAACGGGAACGTGCAGTACGGAAAAAAGTTGAAAGCATTGTTAACTTACTTAAATGTATATCAAATGCTGCCTGCCCAGCGGATACAAGAATTGTTTAAGGATATATTTGGATTGAGTATCGGAGATGGAACCATTCAATCGGGCATCAAAACCTGTTATGAAAATCTTGAAAACACACAGGAAGAAATAAAACAGAGTTTAATAAGCAGTGCGCTAATACATAGCGATGAAACCGGAATAAGATGCCAGAGCAGCACACAGTGGATTCACAGTGCATCTAATGACCAATTTACATTTTATCAGATGCACCACAAACGAGGCAATGAAGGAATTGATGCGATGGGAATACTGGCAAATTATGGCGGAGTGTGTGTGCATGATCGTTGGGCGAGTTATGATAAGTATAGTAATTGCATTCACGCATTATGCAATGCACATCTTCTAAGAGACCTGAGATTTCTTTATGAAGAAGAGAACAGAAATTGGGCTGGAAAATTAATATCGATACTTCAGCGGGCAAATAAAAGAAAGCAAGAAGAGAAATTAACCAATCACTTTAGAACAAGAATAAGTAATCAAATAACGAATCTGGTCATAAAAGCACTTAGAAGCGAACCCAAAGAGAAATATCTGAAAATAAAACGAGGCCGAAAGCCTAAAAGCAAACCAATACGGCTTCTGGAAGTTTTTAAAAATCGGTTGGATGATATTTTATTATTTCTTTACAGAGAGGATATTCCTTTTGATAATAATCTTGCAGAAAGAGATTTAAGAATGATAAAACTTAAACAAAAAATATCCGGATGCTTCCGAACAAAAATGGGCGCAGACGTTTTTTGCAGAATAAGGAGTTATATCTCTACTTCAAGGAAACAGGGTTATAATGTATGGGATGCAATGACCAATGCAATGAGTGGAAATCCAATCAAATTTTCATTGGACTACTGAACAGTAACATAATTCGATAAAATTTTTATATTTGCCGCTCAATAAAAATAAAAAAATGGATTCTATTAAATTACAATTTAACACCCCTAAGCTTAAAAAATTAAAAACGGTTTACATTGTTGAAGACAATCCAATGGAGAGCAATATGC
>JANOJO010000181.1:0-2412 GCA_031418795.1 Bacteroidota bacterium
CAATTTATTCAACTCGTCTTTACTTGGTAAATACCAGTCGCTATAACCACCCAAATCCAGGTCTCCGCATATCCTTGCTGCAATACCTAATTCTGCACATTCAGCCAAGATGTCGATCGTGTTTTGATTTCCCGTTCCCAGGCCTGTTCCTTGTGCTCCGGTTATTGGTGTCCCAGAACAACCGCACAGGGCGCCTGTACTTTGGTCGCTTGCTGCGGCTATTAAACCGTGTGTCTCGTTAGCAACATAACCTGGGTCATTGGGTTGCAGTATGTAGGCAATTATTCCACCCTGGTAAGAGTCACCGATAGATAATGAACACACATCATCACTCATTCCATTGCAGTTTTCATCAATGTTGTTGCCGCATATTTCAGTAGCTCCGGGGTTAATGGCGGTCCCGCCTGTTGCGGGATTATCATTGCAGTCACCCATCGGTCCAATGCCACATGCATTGGTTGGTACAAATCCATCGCCATCCTGGTCGTCCAGCCGTACATCTCCATGCGCCTGGTGTTCTGGCCAGGCTGTTAAGTTGATACTTTTCATTTTCCATGTACCGGTTACTGCATCATAATGGCACACATTGATTTTTGGTGTGGTTCTGTTTGCAGCCGCACCGGCAACTTCTTCGTTTGCTTTGTCTTTTGAAATTTCTTTTTGACAGGCAGTGAAAAATAAAATGGAAAGTAAAGGCAATAGTAACTTTTTCATGATAATAATTTTTTTTTGTTAACAATAATGAATTCTGGGGATAGTGGAAGTAGTCTTGAACGGGTTGAGGTAATTGCAAAAAGCTGGGGATTTTGATTTGTTACTTCTGCATGAGAAAAACCATCATCATTGCCACCGCGATAAATATTGGGCAATGGATTCGGACCAGATACTGACGCATGAGAAAAGCCATCATCATTTCCTCCTCTATAAATATCCGGCAATGGATTTTGATTATTGACTGAAGAAGTTGAAGAACCATCGCTATTACCACCGGTATATTGAGCACGGGTGAGATTTGTAACAGCCAGTAATGATAAAATTAAAATATAGCGTTTCATGCAGTCAGTATTTTGAAACGCTAAAATATTTCCATTAACAATCCTGAACTATTGCTTAATGCGGGGAGAATATATCCCCAAAAGCGGTGATAGGGATTATACTAATTCATTCCATGCTTTAATTATTTCCTCAGCATGTGCTTTGTTTTTTGGTTTGGTAAAAATTTTGCGGATGATTCCTTTTTCGTCAATAATAAAAGTAGTGCGGAGGTTGCTCATGTAAACAAGGCCAAAAAGGATTAAGGACTGGGTTCCACAAAAAAAAATCCAGGCGGCACCGGGATTTATGAAGTTTTGAATAGAAGGGATTACTTACAGAAGCGAATTTGAACAGACTCCAAGTATAGAATAAACTTACCTCTCGCAACAGCCTGCAAGCCCCCTGCAAATCAAGGCACAATCACAGGTACAACAAGCAAGCGCTTTTGTAGCACACCAGCCACATGTTAAAATAACACAAGGAACATAAACAGCCCATGAAGTATAAATGCATGATATGAGAGCATCTTTGCACTCCACCCCACATTGGCTTTTAATCCTGTTAGTAAAACAAGACCACCAACTGTTTGCTTTTTCAACATTTCCATTTTTATCAGTTTTGTTTTCTGATACTTTGGTAAAATCCCCATCCTGTGCTACTAAACTGAACGAATATGATTCGGAATTCTCCCCGGAAGTCATTTTTACCAAACCAACTGTTCCTAGATCTTTACTTCCCTGTTTTTTATAATCCTGCAATACGAGTTCAAGAGTAGCTGTTTTACCATCCGGTTGCTGAAATGTTTCTGTAAAGCCGTAATAATTGTTTGCCCCGGTTTCCTCCTTGAATCCTTTTTTAGTGAAATCAGCCGCCAGGTTTTTGATACCAGCATTTTGCGACTTAAGTTTAGCGAGTTTTGCTGAAACCTCAGAAGATTGGAAATTTTTCTTACCCTGACTTTTTACTCCGGCAGTTTCATCCTGGGCAAAAAGGCAATTAGCAATAGCAACAGAAAAAATAGTTGCAATAAGTTTAGATTTCATGTTAATTTTTTTTATTGTTAATAATGGGGTTCATAGTTTTCAATAGTAGTATGAGTAATCATTTAAAGCATCATGGTGCTGAATACATACCTGCTTTTTGGGTTTTTAGAATTGTGATTAATAAACACTGTTTTATTATCAATAATTTTTTGACGTTTCAATCAGTTGGTATTTGAAACGCTAAAATATTTTTATAATACGGAGTGTACTATTGCTGAAAGGGGGGAGAAAGCATCCCCAAAAACGGTGATAGGGTTTATACCAATTCATTCCATGCTTTAATTATCTCTTCAGCATGTGCCTTATTCTTTGGTTTGGTAAAAATTTTCCGGAT
>JANOJO010000182.1:0-5856 GCA_031418795.1 Bacteroidota bacterium
TTTCATCTTTGCAAGAGAAGATGGATTTCTATGCTACCCCAATAACTATAATTATTATGTAAACTATTACCGCAATACTTTTCAGCATGGTGGCGTGAGCCTGGAAGAGATGATAGTGCCGGTAATAAAGATGCAGAGTAAATGAGATTTTATTTTTTCTTTTTCAAAACAATCTGTTCACTTACCATTCCATATATCTTTCTGAAATAATCCCTGATGCCCGGATATTCTTCTTTGCTGTATATAGCCCTTTGTATTTCAAATGAATTTCGAAATAATATAATATTGTCCTGTTGTTGAATTACTCTTTTAAACATCATGCTTGAGTCTTCTGCCCTGATTAATAAACTCTTTGGCAGTTCATCAATCATATAGTCTTCCGGTATAGTAAGATGGAGGGACATGGAAAAAGATTGATTGCTTCCCATATCAATATCTGTGCGGCGCAAAGAATCATTAAATGGATTTTTTCTGAAATTGGATAAGAAAAATGGATCAAGAAAATAATAATCATCTGTATTAGACAATTTATAAGTAAACCTGAAAGTGTGATTAAGAGGGAGAAGTTCATTAGTTGCGTTTTCCTCCACCAGGCTGTCCATAATAAACTCACCACTTTCCTTTTGAATAAATTCTTTGTCCTCGTCTTCCTTTTCTTTTGGCGTTTCAGATTTTTCTTCCAGATGAAATGCTTTGGAATGATCATAGTAAGAAATAAAACCATCGCCTCTCAATTCGCCCATGTTATTAAGCTCTGCTTTTACAGACAAAACAGTTTTCATCAATGGTTTTGGATTTACAATATTTACCCATTTGCTTTTTTCTTTATCTATTATAAATACATCGCGGTTCAGAATATTATACGGGGTGGTTTTGTACGAAAGATATTTTTGAGTTCCATCCAGTACATAAAAATCAGCAGAATCAATAATGAGAACATCCACCCCGTTAAATTGCCCCAGGCTCATAAAACCAGGATCGGGCCTGCCATTACTTCTTGTGCTTATCAGTATCGGATAGCAGGTGATGTTTGATTTTTTTAAAAGATTTAAAATAGTAAGATTTATTTCAGCGCTGTTTCCTGATTTTATTTTCCAGATTTCACCAAGGTCATCAGCATAAAAACTCTGTCTGTCGTCCCATTTCAAATGCTCTTTTACCTGCTGGTATATAAAATGAATTTTTTCAGAAGGAGTAGAAAAAAATTTTACTGAATCGAGAATTTTTTCAGTTCCGGGAATGGGTGCAAAAATCTGCATCCCGAAAAAAGGTGACATTAACAGTGAAAGATTGAAAAGCTTCCATCGG
Organism: Bacteroidota bacterium; assembly: GCA_031418795.1. GTDB lineage: Bacteria > Bacteroidota > Bacteroidia > Chitinophagales > Chitinophagaceae > VBAS01. Next base: position 1,309 of record JANOJO010000182.1, read on the forward strand.
TTATTATCATTGATAATAAAATCTAACATTCCTAATTTAGGAACAAAGGCAAACTCAACACGCTGAAGATTGTCTTTTACAGAACTCATCATTGGCTCTGGCCTGAATGAAGGAATATTATTTAAAGTAAATGTTTGATTTAATCTTGTCAGCTTATCATTAAAATCATGAATGACGCTGTCGGAAGTAATAAACCGGAAATCAATTTTTACTTCTTTGGGGTAAATGAACCGGCTTGTGGAAATGGCCGTAGGCAGTACATCCTGAAAAAACCAGGGTTCAAGGTGAAGGGAGTTTTTTTCTGTATGCGTGTAGCGGTATTCAATCACACTTCCCGGTTTTACATTGGGAAAAGTAAATGCCACTTTACTGAAGCCATCTTCTGATTTTTCCCGGTAGATTTGTTTTTTTTCAATTTTTTGAGTGATGATATTACCTGAAGAATCCAGGTTATATATGTATGCAGTAATGTCGTTTACTTTCGAAGTTTTATTTCTCCTTATATAAGGAATGGTGATGTTGGCTGCTTCAAAACCATTTTGTTTAAAAATTTTTATTCTTACCCTCCTGTTCACTTCAATTTTGAGATCGTTCCCCACGGTAATTTCTGTTTCCTGCTGATCAATAAGTTTCATGGCCCCTGCTTCTTTTTCAAAACTGCATTCTTTCATAGTCAGTTCCTGCAGATCCGGTTTGCCAAATGAAGGCAAAGCCTTTTGGGCAAAGCAGGAAAATAAATTCGCAATTAAAAATGTAGCAATAAAAACCCTTTTCATCAGCTCGGTTAATGGTTTTCATAAAGATAATTAAAGCAAGGTGGATAACAATCCGGCTTAAGAAAGTTATTTAAGCCTAATGTTATTAAATTTGTTCTTATGAAATACACACAAACCACTCTCGATAAATTACAGGCAGTAGTAGAAGAAGCCGGTTATGTACTTCGCTATGAAAGAGGAACATTTCAAAGCGGCTACTGCATACTGGAAGAAAAAAAAGTTGTAGTGCTTAATAAGTTTCTGCAAACCGAAGGACGAATCAATATCATGCTCGACCTCATTCCTCAATTAGAAATCAATACTGAATTACTCAGCGATGAATCAAAAAGAAAATACAAAGAAGTACTATTAAAGTTTGAAACGGAAGATAAATAAATTTTTTCTGAACATGCTTTTTCTTCTTTCCTCATACTTCATACTTCTGAATTCTTACTTTGTTCTTCATACTTTTGACCGTGGCTTATCCATCACTCACCATAACATTTCTTGGCAGCGGCACCAGTACCGGTGTACCCATGATAGGCTGCGATTGTGAAGTTTGTATTTCTGCTGATATAAAAGATAAACGACTTCGACCAAGCATTATGGTGCAGTCAAAAGAAACAACAATCGTCATTGATACCACTCCTGATTTCCGTTACCAGATGCTTCGGGAAAATGTAAAGAAGATGGATGCTATTCTTTTTACACATCCGCATAAAGATCATATTGCGGGGCTGGATGATGTACGGGCATTTAATTTTTTTTACAACCCGGTGATGCAGGTATTTGCTAATTCATTAACAGAAGAAGCCATCAAGCGGGAATTCAGTTATGCTTTTTCTGATAAAAAATATCCCGGCGTGCCGGAACTTAATCTGAATACAATTACCAACGATCCATTTGTAATTGGTGATATTCCAATAATTCCTGTTGTTGTTTGGCATCTTAAAATGCCGGTGCTTGGTTTTCGTTTTGGAAAATTTACTTACATCACTGATGCCAACCGGATTGAAGATGCAGAGAAAGAAAAAATAAGAGGGAGTGAAATACTTGTTTTAAATGCGCTGCGCAAACAGCATCATATTTCGCATTTTACTTTAGGCGAAGCCATTGAACTGGTTCAGGAATTGAAAGTACCGTTATCTTATTTTACACATATCTCTCACCAGTTAGGAAAACATGCAGAGATTGAATCAGAATTACCGGAAGGAATTCATCTTGCTTTTGACGGATTGAAAATTGAGATTTGTCAGTAGGACTCCTTTGGAGAAAATTGAATTACATTTTATTATAACGGCTGTTAGTGTTTGGGAAAAACCTTTACTTTGCAAGCCTCAATACAATTTTATTATTAAAGATTATTTTTTCAAATGAATTTTCAAGTAAGCGAACTCACACAACAGGTGGCACAAACAGCAAAGGATTTTGCGCAGCAGTATATCAAACCGCATGTAATGGATTGGGATGAAACACAGGAATTCCCTGTTTCTGTTTTTAAAGAAATGGGAAAATTGGGATTGATGGGCGTACTTGTTCCTGAAAAATATGGCGGCGCGGGGTTAGGTTATTTTGAATACAAAACAATTATTGAAGAAATATCAAAAGTTTGCGGTTCAATCGGGTTAAGTCTTGCTGCACATAATTCTCTTTGTACAGGTCATATCATGGGTTTTGCAAATGAAGAACAGAAGAAAAAATATTTACCCAAACTGGCAACTGCCGAATGGATTGGAGCATGGGGATTAACTGAAGCAAACACTGGCAGCGATGCAGGCAATATGAAATGTACTGCTGTAAAAGATGGTAACGACTGGATAATAAATGGAACCAAGAATTGGATTACACATGGAAAAACGGGTGATGTGGCTGTAGTAATTTGCCGAACAGGTGAAGCAAGAACAAAAAATAATGCAACTGCATTTGTTGTAGAAAAAGGAACAGCCGGTTTTAGTGGTGGTAAAAAAGAAAATAAATTGGGCATGCGTGCCAGCGAAACGGCGGAAATGGTTTTTGATAATTGCCATATTCCTGATGCAAACCGGTTGGGAAATGTTGGTGATGGATTTAAACAATCATTAAAAGTTTTGGATGGCGGCAGAATTTCTATTGCATCACTGGCACTTGGTATTTCCAAAGGCGCTTATGAAGCTGCATTGAAATATTCTCAGGAGCGATACCAGTTTGATAAACCTATTTCAAGTTTCCAGGGCATATCATTTAAGCTGGCAGATATGGCTACTGAAATTGCAGCAGCCGAATTATTAGTATTACAGGCATGTGATTTAAAAAACCGTGGCGAAGCAGTTACCAAATCATCTGCCATGGCAAAATATTATGCCAGTGAAGTAGCAGTGAAAGTTGCCAACGATGCAGTGCAAATTTTTGGTGGCTATGGTTACACCAAAGATTTTCCAGTAGAAAAATTTTACCGTGATGCAAAACTTTGTACGATTGGGGAAGGGACGAGTGAGATTCAGAAAATTGTCATCAGCAGGGAAGTGCTGAAGAGTTAAAATTCTAATTTTTGTATACCTTTTGAATTAATTTGGAAGGCAAATGGGAATGGTTCCTTAGAAACTGCTTCTTTCAATTCTTCCCGTCTATTAATAAATGATTTAACTATATCCCAATAATGAATAACGCCTTTTGAGGATCTAAAAATAACAACACCAGTTTTATGTTTTGTATAAAGAGAGTAGTAATGTTTCATGTGTTTAAAATCCTTATCTAACGTTATTATTATACCGTTATGTTTTCCAGCTTCTTCAATAATTCTTTCATCGGTTGCACCAAGGAGTCCCAGGAATTTTATGTGGGTTATTACAATTTTAACTTTACTTCTGAGATTACCTTCCTCAATTAATTTTAGACCTTCGGCTAGCCTGAAAGAATAATTTTCATCAAAAATATAGGTAATCAAGCTCGTCGATTTTGATAATAAAGAATTGCGTCAGAGACATGTTTTAGGGATATATCATAAAGAATACAAATATTCTTTTTTGACTCCCCACCTTTATAGAGCTTAAAAATTGTATCGGTTTTTAAGTTGGTGCCGGGTAAGGTTGGTTGACCAAATTGATGCTGCGGGTCAACAACAACATGATGAGATTTACCTAATGGATAATATCTCTCGGCATGAAAATTATAACCAAAGTCAATTTTATCCAGAAACGGTTCAATAATTTTTTTCATATTAATTTGATTTGAGCCGTCTGCATTAATCATGTTTTCAAGGTATTCATACCAAATTTTTTTCCCGTCTGTTGAAATTCCTGATAAAGCAAAAGGGTACTTTGTATTTAATTGCCTTGTTATGTGATGATGTGACTTTTGTATTTTTTGTGAACTGACTCCTCTTTTCCTTAATTGGTAAAAAGTATAAAACTCTATTAATGTCAAGAAATTAATTGCTTTATTTCCCTTTTCACCAAACGTATATAGGCTATCCTGATTTTTACTAAATCGGCCATCCCAAAACTCAAACATCCAATACCTTACACTCGAGTATGGTAAATTCAATACTTCAGAAACATCTTTTGCCAAAAAGACTCCATGCTCATTATCTATTATCAAATTCTTATTTTGTTCAATTACTGACATAGGCTAAAATTAAGACTTTTGGGAATATGGTCTTAATTCATATTTCCAAAAATAAAATACTGGCATTATATTTTAAAACGGTCTTGCTTGCGGTGGTGCAGGTTGCCAGAATTGTTCCGGCATAGGCTTCTTTAATAAATGCTGGTAATAAAAACTGTAAGCTTCAGTCCTGTTATGCTCTCCCTTAGCC